>NZ_JBIVLH010000044.1:0-41348 GCF_044751185.1 Streptomyces sp. NPDC088733 | reverse complement strand
GCTCCACACCCGCGGGATCCCCGTCGACTGGACCCCCGCCTACACCAACACCCACCCCCGCCGAATCCCCCTGCCCACCTACGCCTTCCAACACATCCACTACTGGCTGAACTCCGACGCGGCCGCCCGCGGCGCCTCGGGCCACGGCCAGATCTCGTCCGCCCACCCGCTGATGACCGCCGTGATCCCAATGCCGGACTCCGACGGTGTGACACTCACCGGGCGGATCTCGCTGGACACCCACTCCTGGCTGGCTGACCACACCGTTCTCGGCAGCACTGTCGTGCCCGGTACGACCTTCGTCGAGCTGGCGATCCGCGCCGGCGACCAGGTGGACTGCGGGACCCTGGACGAACTCACCCTCCAGACGCCGCTGGTCCTGCCGCCGCAGGGCGCTGTCGCGATTCAAGTCGCCGTCGGCCCGGCCGAGTCCGACGGCCGACGCCCGGTGAGCGTCTACTCGCGCGGCGAGGGGCAGTCCCCCGACGCCCCGTGGATCCGGCACGCCCAGGGACTGCTCGACCGGACTCGCCGGAGTGAAGACGTCGACCTGCGGGTCTGGCCGCCGGCGGGAGCCGTCCCGGTCGACGTGACGGGCCTGTACGAGGAGATGGCGGGCCGCGGTTACGGTTACGGTCCGGTGTTCCAGGGGCTGACGGCCGCCTGGCGACGTGGCGACGAGGTGTTCGCCGAGGTCGTGCTCCCCGAGGCGGCCCGGTCCGACGCGGCCGCGTTCGGACTGCACCCCGCCCTGCTCGACGCGATGCTGCACGCCACCGAACTCTTCGTACGCCCCGACACCGCGGAATCCGGGATCGCGCTGCCGTTCGCCTGGACCGGGGTCCGCCTCTACGCGAGCGGCGCCACCGCCCTGCGCGCGCGGCTGGCGGCCGATCGGTCGGGCGCGGTGTCCTTCACCTTCGCCGACCTGCAGGGTGAGCCGGTCGGTTCGGTCGGGGCACTGGTCTCACGTCCGGTGACCGCCGACCAGCTGGACCGGCCGAGCGACCACGCCGCGGCCGGGCTCCACCGGATCGCCTGGACGCCCTGGACTCCTGCGAGGTCAGGCGGTGCGGCCTCCGGCGCCACACCGACCACCCCGCACGCCTGGGCCGTTCTCGACCTCGACCGGGACGCTCCTCAGCTGCCCGTACCGGCGCACACCGCCGTCACTCACCACCCCGATCTGGCCACGCTCACCGAGGCCGTCGACCAGGGTGCCTCTCGGCCTGATCTCCTCGTGCTTCCGCTGAACCCTCCGGTGGCCGACCCCGCCGTCCTGCGGGCCACCCTGCACCGCGTCCTCGACGTGCTGCAGAACTGGGTCACCACCGCGCACTACGACGACGTCCCGCTGGTCGTGCTGACCCGCGGGGGCGTCAGCACCGACACGGACGAGCACGCACCCAACCCCGTGACCACGGCGATCGCCGCCATGGTCCGATCGGTACAGGCGGAGAACCCCGGCCGTGTCGCGCTGGTCGACCTCGATCCCTCGGGTGACCCGGCCGCCGACACCGCGGTCCTTGCCCACCTCGCCGAGATCACCGATCCGGCCGTCGACCACGAGCCCGAGGTGGCGGTGCGTGCGGGTGGGGTGGTGGTGCCGCGTCTGGTGCGGGCGGTTGCCGGTTCGGGGGTGGTGTCGTTCGCCGAGGGCGGGACGGTGCTGGTGACCGGTGGCACCGGCGGCCTCGGAGCCCTGACGGCTCGTCATCTGGTGGAGCGACACGGCGTACGGCACCTGCTGCTGGTGAGCCGGCGTGGCCTGGAGGCTCCGGGTGCGCGGGAGTTGTGTGAGGAGTTGTCTGCGCTGGGCGCGGAGGCGGTGGATGTGGTGGCGTGTGATGTGTCGGATCGCGGGCAGGTGGCGGCGCTGCTGGCGTCGGTTCCGGCCGGGCACCCGCTGACGGGTGTGATCCACACCGCGGGTGTGTTGGACGACGGGACCCTGACGTCGTTGACGCCCGAACGCATGGACACGGTGCTGGCGCCGAAGGCGGATGCTGCGTGGCATCTGCATGAGTTGACGCGGGACCTGCCGTTGTCGGCGTTTGTGTTGTTCTCGTCGGCTTCGGGTTCGTGGGATGGGGCGGGGCAGGGGAATTATGCGGCGGCGAACGGTTTTCTGGATGGTCTGGCTGTGTTGCGGCGGTCGGAGGGTTTGGTGGGGGTGTCGTTGGGGTGGGGTTTGTGGGATGTGCGGAGTGGGATGACGGGTCATCTGTCGGGGGCTGATGTGTCTCGGATGGCTCGTGGGGGTGTGGTGGGGTTGTCCGCGGGTGAGGGGATGGCTCTGTTTGATGTGGGGTGTGGTGCGGGGGTGCCGGTGGTGTTGCCGGTGCGGTTGGATGTGGCGGCGGTGCGGGCGTCGGGTGGGGGTGTGCCGTGGTTGTTGCGGGGGTTGGTGCCTGTTGGTGTGGTGCGGCGTTCTGTGTCGGCTGGTGTGGTGGGGTCCGGTGCTGGTTCGTTGGCTGATGCGTTGGTGCGGATGCCGCGTGAGGAGCAGGACCGGGTACTGACCGATCTCGTCCGCAACCAGGTCGCAGCGGTACTCGGACACGAGGACGGCCAGGCCGTCCAGCTCTCGCGGGCGTTCAAGGAACTCGGCTTCGACTCCCTGCTCGCCATCGAACTGCGCAACCGCCTCAACGAGCGGACCGGTATCAAACTGCCGGTCACCCTGGTCTTCGACCACCCGAGCTCGGAGATCCTGACCGGATACCTCAGGACCCGGCTGGTCGGCTCGGAACCGGCCGAGCCGATCCAGGCGCCGGCCGGCGTCGCGGTCTCGGACACGGACCCGATCGTGATCGTGGGCATGGCGTGCCGCTTCCCGGGCGGGGTGACCGGCCCGGACGGCCTCTGGGACCTCGTGGCTCAGGAACGGGACGCCATCTCGTCGTTCCCCGACGACCGTGGTTGGGACCTGGAGAAGATCTTTGACCCGGAACCGGGTCTGCCGGGGCGTACTTACACGCGCGAAGGCGGCTTCCTTCACGACGCGGCGGATTTCGATGCGGAGTTTTTCGGGATTTCGCCGCGGGAGGCGTTGGCGACGGATCCGCAGCAGCGGTTGCTGCTGGAGACGGCGTGGGAGGCGTTGGAGCACGCCGGGATCGACCCGACGGGGCTGCGTTCCAGCCGGACGGGTGTGTTCGCGGGTGTGATGTATCACGATTACGGGTCGCGGGTGCTGGAGGTTCCGGAGGGTGTCGAGGCGTTCCTCGGCAACGGCAGCCTGGGCAGCGTCGTGTCGGGTCGTATCTCGTATGTGTTGGGTCTTGAGGGTCCTGCGGTGAGCGTGGACACGGCGTGTTCGTCGTCGTTGGTGGCGTTGCATCTTGCGGCGCAGTCGCTGCGGCAGGGGGAGTGCTCGCTTGCTCTGGTGGGTGGTGTGACGGTGATGTCGACGCCGGAGACGTTCACGGATTTCGGTCAGCAGCGTGGTCTGTCGGTGGACGGGCGGTGCAGGTCGTTCGCGGCTGCGGCTGATGGTGTGGGTTGGAGTGAGGGGGTGGGGCTGCTGGTGGTGGAGCGGTTGTCGGATGCGCGGCGGCTGGGGCATGAGGTGTGGGCTGTGGTGCGGGGCAGTGCGGTGAATCAGGACGGGGCGAGCAATGGTCTGACGGCGCCGAACGGTCCTTCGCAGCAGCGGGTGATCCGGCAGGCTCTGGCGCAGGCGGGTCTGGGTGTGGGGGATGTGGATGTGGTCGACGGGCATGGGACTGCTACGCGGTTGGGTGATCCGATCGAGGCGCAGGCGTTGCTGGCGACCTATGGTCAGCGGTCGGGTGGGCGTCCGTTGTTCCTGGGTTCGGTGAAGTCGAATCTGGGGCATGCGCAGGCGGCTGCGGGTGTGGCGGGTGTGATCAAGATGGTGATGGCGATGCGTCATCGGACGCTGCCGGTGACGTTGCATGTGGATGAGCCGTCGCCGCAGGTGGACTGGTCGGTGGGTGCGGTGGAGTTGCTGACGCAGGCCCGCGAGTGGGAGGTGGAGGGGCGTCCGCGCCGTGCGGGTGTGTCGTCCTTCGGGATCAGCGGCACCAACGCCCACGTCATCCTCGAAGAAGCACCCGAGGTTCCGGAGTCCGTACCGGGATCGGCAGACGGCTGGGCAGGTGGTGCGTTGCCGTTTGTGGTGTCGGGGCGTGGTGTGGGTGGTTTGCGGGGGCAGGCTGGGGTGTTGCGGGATTTTGTTGCTGGTTCTGTGGGTGTGGGGCTGGCGGATGTGGCGGTGTCGTTGGTGTCGTCGCGTGCGGTGCTGGGTGATCGTGGGGTGGTTGTCGCGGGGGATCGGGAGGGGTTGCTGGCGGGGTTGGACGATCTTGCCGCGGGTCGGGGTGTGTCCGGTGGTGTGGTGTCGGGGGTGGCGCCGTCGGGTGGTGTGAGGCCGGTGTTCGTTTTCCCGGGTCAGGGTTCTCAGTGGGTGGGGATGGCTCGGGGGTTGTGGGAGGGTGTGCCGGTTTTCGCGCGGTGGTTGGAGGAGTGCTGCGGGGCGTTGTCGGCGCAGGGTGGGGTGGATGTGCTCGGTGCGTTGCTGGGCCGGGATGACGCGTTGTCGCTGGATCGGGTTGATGTGGTGCAGCCTGCGTTGTTCGCGGTGCAGGTGGCGTTGGCGCAGACGTGGCGGGCGTTCGGTGTGGAGCCGGGTGCTGTGGTGGGGCATTCGCAGGGGGAGATCGCCGCGGCGTTCGTTGCGGGTGTGTTGTCGTTGGAGGACGCGGCGCGTGTGGTGGTGGTGCGCAGTGGGTTGATCGCTGGGGGGTTGGCCGGTGGTGGGGCGATGGTGTCGGTTGCTCTGCCGGCGGTGGAGGTTGCGGGGCGGCTTGCTGCTTGGGGTGGGCGGGTGTCGGTTGCGGTGGTGAACGGTCCGCGGTCGGTGGTGGTTGCCGGGCAGGCGGATGCGGTTGCCGAGGTGGAGGCTGTGTTCGCGGGGGAGGGTGTGCGGGTGCGGCGGGTTGCGGTGGATTACGCGTCGCACAGTGTGATGGTGGAGGCGATCCGGGGGGAGTTGCTGGAGGGTTTGTCGGGGGTGGTGTCGGGTGTGTCGGCGGTGCCGTTCTATTCGGCGGTGACGGCTGGGGTGCTGGGGGGTGAGGGGCTGGATGCGGGGTACTGGTACCGGAATCTGCGGGAGCCGGTGCGGTTCGAGGAGGTGGTGCGGCGGTTGGCCGCGGATGGTTTCTCGATGGCGGTGGAGGTCAGTCCGCATCCGGTGCTCGTTCCGGCGATCGAGGAGATCTTCGCGGAGGGCGAGGGTGGCCGTTCGCTGGTGACGGTGGGGACGTTGCGGCGTGAGCGTGGTGGTGTCGGTGATCTGTACCGGGCGTTCGGTGAGGCTTTCGTGCAGGGTGCGTCCGTTGATTGGGCGCGGGTGTTCGAGGGTTCGGGTGCGCGGCGGGTGGCGTTGCCGACGTATGCGTTCCAGCGGCGCAGGTACTGGCTGGACCTGGCACGCACGGTTCCCACCGATGCCACCCACCTCGGCCAGACCCCCCTCACCCACCCCCTGGTGGGGGCCGTCGTCCCGCTGTCCGACCCGGACGGTCTCGTGATGACCGGCCGGCTCTCCCTGCCGACCCACCCCTGGCTCGCCGACCACGCCGTCATGGGGCAGACGCTGCTCCCCGGAGCGGCGCTGGTGGAACTGGCGGTCCGGGCCGGCGACGAGACCGGCTGTGATCATCTGGAGGAACTGACCCTGGAGGCACCGGTGTTGCTCTCCGGTCCCGAAGGTGTCGCGCTTCAGGTCGTCGTCGGTGCCGGAGACGAGGACGGCAGGCGGCCGGTGACCGTACGGTCCCGCCCGGACGCCTCCGCGTCCGGTGCCTGGACCCGGCATGCGACCGGAACACTCGCTGCCTCCCGCCGCCCCGCCTCCTTCGACCTGCGGCAGTGGCCGCCGGCCGGCGCGCGGGCGATCGACCTCGACGGGGTCTACGACCGCCTGGCCGACCGCGGTTACGGCTACGGCCCGGTGTTCCAGGGCCTGACCGCGGCCTGGCAGCGCGGCGACGAGGTCTTCGCCGAGGTTGTGCTCCCCGAGGCGGCCCGCTCCGACGCGGCCGCGTTCGGACTGCACCCCGCCCTGCTCGACGCCGCTCTCCAGACGTCGATGCTCGGCGACGATTCCGACGCGGCGGTGTCCCTGCCGTTCTCCTGGACCAGGGTGACCCTCTTCGCCAGCGGCGCGCGGACCCTCCGGGTGCGGCTGGCACGGACCGGGACCGACACGGTCTCGCTCGCGCTGGCGGACGCCACCGGAGCCCCGGTCGCCGAAGTAGCCGGCCTGGTCGCACGTCCACTGCCGGCCGGCGGGCTGTCTCCGGCCGCACCGGCGGAGGACACCGTCCACCAGGTCGCCTGGGAGCCGTTCACCGCCCCCGACGTCGCGATCGACCCGAAGACCTGGGCCCGGCTGGGGACCGCCGCTGACGACGTACGCGTGGCCGGCGGCGCGGGACTCGCGGTCTACCCGGACCTCGCGGTCCTCACCGCGGCGCTCGACGGCGGGGCGACAGCGCCCGAGACCGTGCTGCTGCCCTGCTCCCCGGTCGCGGAAGAAGGTGCCGACGTGCCCGCGAGGCTGCGCCGGACCCTCTGGCACACCGCGGACAGCCTCCGCGGATGGCTCGCCGACGACCGCACCGCCGGCTCCCGGCTGGTGCTCCTCACCCGGGGCGCGGTCCCGGTGACGGCCGGCGGCACGGTCGCCGATCCGGTGGCCGCGTCGGTGTGGGGTCTCGTCCGCTCCGCGCAGGCCGAGCACCCGGGGCGGTTCGTCGTGGTCGACCTGGACGGGGCGGGCACGCTGCCCGTGACGCTGCTGGCGAGCATCCTCGCGGCCGGGGAGCCGCAGGCGGCGATCGGCTCGGGGACCGCGTTCGTTCCCCGGCTGCGGCCCGCCGCATCACCCGGCGCGACCGCCCCGCACACCGGTTTCGCCGAGGGCGGGACGGTGCTGGTGACCGGTGGCACCGGTGGCCTGGGGGCCCTGACGGCCCGTCATCTGGTGGAGCGGCACGGGGTACGGCGCCTGCTGCTCGCGGGCCGGCGTGGTCTGGAAGCCCCGGGGGCGCGGGAGTTGCGGGAGGAGCTGTCCGCGCTGGGGGCGCAGGTGGTGGACGTGGTGGCGTGTGATGTGTCGGATCGCGGGCAGGTGGCGGCGTTGCTGGCGTCGGTTCCGGCCGGGCACCCGCTGACGGCTGTGATCCACACCGCGGGCGTGCTGGACGACGCGACGCTGACCTCGCTGACGTCCGAGCGGCTGGACACGGTGCTGGCGCCGAAGGCGGACGCCGCCTGGCACCTGCACGAACTGACCCGGGACCTCCCGCTGTCGGCGTTCGTCCTCTACTCCTCTCTCGCCGGCACGCTGGAGACCGGAGGCCAGGCCAACTACGCGGCCGCCAACGCCTTCCTCGACGGTCTGGCCCACCACCGGCGGACCCTCGGACTGCCCGCGCTGTCCCTGCCGTGGGGGCTGTGGTCCCAGCCGACCGGGATGACCGGCGGTCTGGACGCCACCGGCCTGCACCGCATCAAATGCACGGGCACGGTGCCGCTGACCCCGCAGGAGAGCCTGGCGCTGCTCGACCGGGCACTCGCGGCCGCGGACGCCGCAGTCCTGGTGCCCACCCGGCTCGACCTGGACGTGTTGCGGCGCAGCGACCCGGAAACGGCGGCCGCGCTCCTGCGCGGCTACGTCCGCCCGCCGCGGCGGCAGGCCGCCGCGGGCGCGGCCGGCCCCGCGTCATGGCGCGACCAGCTGGCACGCCGGACGCCCGGGGAGCGGCGCCGCGCCGTGACCGAGATGGTCAGGCGGGCCGTCGCGGGTGTGCTCGGGTACGACGGTGCGGAAGCCGTACGTCCCACGCAGTCCTTCCGCGAGATGGGATTCGACTCGCTGGGCGCTGTCGAACTGCGCAACCGCCTTGCCACGGAGACCGGTATCCGGCTGCCCGCCACGCTGGTCTTCGACCACCCGAGCCCGTCGGCGCTCGCCGAGCACCTGCTGGAGCAGGTCGCTCCGGCGGAGGCGGCGGCAGCCGTTGACGACGCCTCGGCCGGGGAGCGACTGCGGGCGATCCCGCTCTCCCGGATTCGGGAGGCCGGCCTTCTGGACGCTCTGCTGGCACTCGCCCAGCCGTCCGATCGGTCGCCGGCCGTCTCGCCGGCCGAACCGGCCGCCGACGAGAGCGAGTCGATCAAGGCGATGGACGTGGACGCCCTGATCCGGAAGGCGCTCGGTGAACCGACGGCCGAGTGACGGCGTTCGCGGGGCCCGGCGAACAGCGCCCCCGCGGGGAGTCGACGCCGCGGGCGGGGTGTCCCGCCCGTAAGGGCCGTTCAGGTATCTGAAGTCCGGCAGCAGCCGTCCCGGAAGGGACGGCTGCTGCCCTGGTGATTGCGAGGACCACATGACAGAAGCGGCTTCGGTGAACGCCGCACCACCCACCCCCGTCCCCTATCCCTTCACCGGCAGTCACGGCCTCGATGTGCACGAGGCGTACGCCGCCGCCAGGGCGGCGGACGGGATGATCCGCGTGCAGTTGCCGTACGGTGAACCGGCCTGGCTCGCCACGCGCTACGAGGACGTGCGGTTCGTCATGGGCGACGCGCGGTTCTCACGCGCGATGTCGGTGCAGCCCGGCGAACCCCGCTACACACCGGCCGTCAGCGAGACGACCATCATCTCGTTCGACGCGCCCGAGCACACGCGGCTGCGGACCCCGGTGGTCCGCGCCTTCTCCAGGCTTCGGGTGGAGGACATGCGCCCCTGGGTGCGCAAGGTCGCCGACGAGCTGCTGGACGCCATGATCGCGGGCGGCGACCGTGGCGATCTGGTGGGGGGATTCGCGTTGCCGCTGCCGATCGCGATCCTCTGCGAACTGCTCGGCGTGCCGGACGCCGACCGGCCGCAGTTCCGCGAGTGGAGTGATGCGGCCCTGTCGACGAGCCCGCTGCCGGCCGAGGAGCGGGAGCAGCGCATCATGGCCCTCTACGGTTATCTGGCGGCGCGGGTCGCGGCGGCCCGCGGCGCGGAGGAGCCGCAGCAGCACGACCTGCTGTCCGCGCTGGTGGCCGCGCAGGACCCGGAGGACGAGCTCAGCGAGCAGGAGCTCACCGAACTCGTCCTGGGCATCGTCTTCTCGGGCTACGAGACGACCGCCTCGATGTTCCCCGACTGTGTTCACGTGCTTCTGGGGCATCCGGACGAGTGGGCCGCTCTGGTCGCCGATCCCGAGCTGATCCCCACCGCTGTCGAGGAGTTGGTGCGGTTCGTGCCGATGGGTATCGGCGGGGCGTTTCCGCGTTACGCCAAGGAGGACGTGGAAGTCGGCGGAGTGCTGGTCCGCGCGGGCGAGCCCGTCCTGCCCGTCATCTACGCGGCGAACCGCGACGCCGGCCAGTTCCCCGAGCCGGACGCGATCCGGCTCGACCGGTCGGCCAACCAGCACCTCAGCTTCGGCCACGGAGCCCACTACTGCCTCGGCTCGAGGCTGGCCCGAGTCGAGTTGCAGGAGGCACTGCACGCACTGGTGACGAAGATGCCGGAGCTGAAGGCGGTCGAGGACATCCAGTGGAAGGAATCGGTCATACGGTCGCCGGAGCGGATGGTCGTGAGCTGGTGAACAGCGGGAGGCGGGTCTGCTGAGCAGGCCCGCCGCCCCGGCGACCGCCGTGTGTACGGTGGCGGCACAACGCGCGACGCCCCGGGCCTGCCAGGCCCGGGGCGTCGCGCTGTCTCTGTCACACCGTCAGATCAGCCGTTTCGACGTCAGCCAGTCGTGAACCGCTCGGGCTGTGTGAGCGCCGTGTTCCTCCATCATCGAGTAGTGGTTGCCGGGCACGTCGACCACGTGGTCCATGCCCTCCAGCGTCGTCTGCCAGGGGCCGTGCGTCGACTCGGGGTCCATCGGCTCACTGGCCCGGACCAGGAGCACGGGCACCTCGATCGGCCGGGGACGCCAGCCGGTGAAGAACCCGAACGACCAGATGTAGGCGGCCAGTCGAGTGCTGTCGATGGGTACCACCCCGGCGGCCCGGTCGTACATCACCCGCATCATCGCGACCCGGGCCTCGTCCAGGTAGGGGTCGTCGAGGGTGTAGGTGTCGAGCAGCGCCACCGCCCGGGGCGGACGGCCCAGTGCGCACAGATGCCGGGCGATCTCGTACGCGACGAGTCCCCCCGAGGACGTGCCGAGCAGGACGAACGGTTGGTCACCCACATGCCGCAGCACCGCCTGCGCCTGGAGCGACAGCAGGGCCGCCGCGTCGGCGGGCAGCGGTTCGTCCTCCGTGAACCCGGGCGCGGCCAGGGCGGAGACGCTCCCCGGACCCGGCCAGGCGGCGGCGAACCGGTAGTACACGTGGGCGCCCGTGATCGGGACGATCGGGTTGACGCAGACCATCCGCAGGCCGCCCTCGCCCGACACCAGGGGCACCGGCGCGGGTGGCTGCGCCATCTGGGACGGATCGCTGAACATCGGCCGCAGCCGGGCGACGCTCATCAGCAACTGCCCGGCGTCCTCGGCCCTGCCCCGCTCGACGGCGTCGAAGTACAGGTCGCTGACCTTGTCGGTCATCGCGGTGTCGGCCGCCGTTGCCGCTGCCGCCCCGGGGTCCGCGCCGGCCAGCTGCTCGCCGACGTACTGCGCGAAGTCCGCCAGGTCGGGGTGGTCGAAGACGACCGTGGGCCGCAGGTTCAGGCCGGTCGCCCGGTTCAGCCGGTTGCGCAACTGCATGGCGGTGAGGGAGTCGAATCCCAGGTCGGGGAAGGCGCGACGGGTGTCCACGGCCTCCGCCGCCTTGTGGCCGAGCACCGCGGCGACGTGCTCGCGGACCAGTTCCAGCGCGGCCTGCTGCCGTGCGGCCCCGCTGAGGGCGGCCGGCCTGGCCGCCGTCCCGGCCGGATCGCCGTCCGGTACCGTGTCGCGGTGCTCCGCGGTGGCCGGCTCTCGCAGTGCCCGCCGCACCTCGGGCAGCTCGCCGAGCAGGGGGCTGGGGCGCCCGGAGGTGAACCCGAGCGCGAAACGCGCCCAGTCGACACCGGCGATCACGGCGCAGCCGTCGTCATGGGCCACGGCTTCCAGCAGTGCGTCCAGCGCCCGGTCGCCGTCCATCGGCAGCACTCCGCGCCGCCGCAGGAACCGTTCGGCCTCCGCGTTGCCCGCCATGCCGTCACCGGCCCAGGCCCCCCAGGCGATCGAGGTGGCCGCGGCGCCGCGGGACCGCCGCCGCTCGGCGAGCGCGTCGAGCGCGGCGTTGGCCGGCGCGTAGGCGCCGTGTCCGGCACTGCCCCACACCCCGGAGCCGGAGGAGAACAGCACGAACGCGTCCAGCGGGCGGTCACCGAGCAACTCGTCCAGGAGCTCGGCGCCCCGGACTTTGCCGGACAGCGTCTCGGCGAGCTCGGTGATGTCCAGGTCCCCCAGCGGCACCGGCCGTACGGTCCCCGCGGCATGCACCACCGCTGTGACGGGCTGCGCCTGCGGTACCGCCGCCAGCACCGCGGCGAGCGCCTCTCGGTCGCTGACATCGCATGCCGCGAGCGTCACCGAGGCGCCGGACGCCTCCAGTTCCGCGGTGAGCTCCTCGGCCCCCGGGGCCTGGGCGCCCCGTCTGCTCAGCAGCAGCAGGTGTTCCGCGCCCTCGGCCGCGAGCCTGCGGGCGACCCGCGCCCCCACCCCGCCGGTGCCGCCGGTGATCATCACCGTGCCGTGCGGCCGCCAGTCCCTCGCGGTCGCGGGATCCGTCCGAGGCTCGGCGCGGACCAGGCGTCGTACCGAGGCCCCACCGGCTCTCAGGGCGATCTGGTCCTCGCCGTGGCCGCCGCAGATCGCGGAGGCCAGCAGGTCGGAGCCGGCGTCCGGCGCCCAGTCGACCAGCCCGCCCCAGACATGAGGAAGCTCCAGCGCGGCCACCCGCCCGAAGCCCCACAGCTGCGCCTGTGCGACAACCGGCGCCGCGTCCGACGGGGAGACCGCCACCGCGCCCCGGGTCAGCAGCCAGAGCGGGGCGCCGGACGCGATGTCACCGAGCGCCTGCACCAGCGCCAGGGTGGCCGCCATCCCGGTGGGGACCTCAGGACGGGCAGGGTGCGGCCGCTCGTCCAGGCCGAGCAGGCTGACCACACCTGCGGCGCCCTCGGCGGCGGTCCGCAGCCGGTTCGTCAGCGAGGTCCGGTCCGCTGCCGCCTCGACGGTGAACAGCTCCACCTGGGCGCCCGCCCGGGTGAGGGCCTCGGTCACCGATGCGGCCGGCTCAGCGTTCACATTCCCGTCCGGCACGGCCAGCAGCCACCGGCCGGATGCCGTGGCGGCGGGCAGCGCACCGGGCCCCCGCCACACGACCTGGTGGCGCAGGCCCTCGGACGCCGGGTCCTCGGTGTCCTGGGTGTCGGGCAGCGGCAGCCAGAAGCGCTCGTGCTGGAAGGCGTACGTCGGCAGGTCCACCCGACGTCTCCCGGCGCCGAACACGGCCCGCCAGTCCACGTGCGTGCCGTGCACATGGACCTCGGCGAGGGAGGCCAGGAACCGGTCCCAGCCGCCGTCCCCGCGGTGCAGCGTGCCGGTCGCCACGACGTCAAGACCGAGGGCGGCCGCGGTCTCCGTCACGGCGAAGCGCAGCGCCGGGTGTCCGCTGGGCTCGACGAAGACCCGGTGGTCCTGTGCGAGCAGCGCCCGGGTGGCCTGTTCGAAGGAGACCGTGAGCCGGAGGTTGTCGTACCAGTAGGCGGCGTCGAGCCGCGCGGTGTCCAACTCGCCACCCGTCACGGAGGAGAAGAACGGGATACGGGAGGAGCGCGGTACCGTCCCGGCCAGGTCGGCCAGCAGGGCAGCCCGGACCTCGTCCACCTGCGCCGAGTGGGAGGCGTAGTCCACCGCCAGCCGGCGTGTCCGCACTCCCTCGGCCGCCCACTGCTCCTCCAGGGCCGCGAGGGCCTCGGGCTCGCCGGCGACGACGGCCGAGGACGGTCCGTTCACCGCGGCCACGGACACCCGTCCCTCCCAGGGCCTGAGGTATTCCGCCAAGCGGTCCTCCGGCAGCGCCACGGACGTCATCCCGCCGCGGCCGGCGATCCGGGCCACCGCCATGCTGCGCAGTGCCACGATCCGTGCCGCGTCCCGCAGCGTCAGCGCCCCGGCCACATAAGCGGCGGCGATCTCGCCCTGGGAGTGACCCACCACGGCGGCGGGCTCCACGCCGACGGAACGCCACACGGCGGCGAGGGAGACCATCACCGCCCACAGCACCGGCTGGACGACGTCCACCCGGGCCAGCGCGGCCTCGTCGTGCAGGACGTCCAGGAGCGACCAGTCCACGAACTCGCCGAGTGCCGCCGCGCATTCGGCCATGCTTTCGGCGAACACCGGAGAGGTCGCCAGCAGGCCGTCGGCCATACCGAGCCACTGCCAGCCCTGTCCGGGGAAGACGAACACGCTCCGGGCGCCGGGCTGTGCGACGCCGTCGACCACCGGTGCCGCCGGGTCCCCGGCCGCGAAGGCCGCCAGGGCGCCGGTCAGCTCGGCGTGGTCCCGCCCCACCGCGACCGCACGGTGGGCGAGGACCGGACGGCTGGACACCAGCGAGAACCCGACGTCCGCCGGGTCCGGGTGCGGCTGGGCGGACACCCGGGCCACCAGCCGGGCCGCCTGCTCCCGCAGCGCCGCCGCACTCGCACCCGAGACCACCCACGGCACCACCTCAGGCGCGGGAGAACCCACCTCCGCCGGCTCCGTCAGTCCCTTCGGCTCGGGTGCCTGTTCGAGAATGACGTGGGCGTTGGTGCCGCTGATGCCGAAGGCCGACACGGCCGCGCGGCGCGGCCGGCCGCGGTCCGGCCAGGGGGTCTCCCGGTCGAGCAGTGCGACGGCGCCGGCGGTCCAGTCGATGTGGGTCGAGGGTCTGCCGATGTGCAGCGTCACCGGGAGGGTGCCGTGCCGCATCGCCATGACCATCTTGACGATCCCGGCGATTCCGGCCGCTGCCTGGGTGTGGCCGATGTTGGATTTGACGGAGCCGAGGTGGAGGGGGTGTTCGGCGGCGCGGTCGCGGCCGTAGGTGGCGATCAGCGCCTGCGCCTCGATGGGGTCGCCGAGGACGGTGCCGGTGCCGTGGGCCTCGACGGCGTCGACGTCGTCCGGCGCCAGTCCCGCGTCGGTCAGCGCCTGCCGGATGACGCGCTGTTGCGCCGGGCCGTTGGGGGCGGTGAGGCCATTGCTGGTGCCGTCCTGGTTGACCGCGCTGCCGCGGACGACGGCGAGGACGGGATGCCCGTCGCGTACGGCGTCGGACAGCCGCTCCAGCACCAGGACACCGGCGCCCTCGGACCAGACCGTGCCGTCCGCTGCGTCCGAGAACGGCCGGCAGCGGCCGTCGGGCGAGAGCCCGCGCTGCCGGCTGAACTCCAGGAACATCCCCGGCGTCGACATCACGCTGACCCCGCCGGCGAGGGCGAAGGAGCACTCCCCGCGCCGCAGCGCGTTGGCCGCCAGATGGACCGCCACCAGCGCCGACGAGCAGGCGGTGTCCACCGACAGTGCCGGGCCGCCCAGCCCGAGGGCGTAGGAGATCCGGCCCGACATCACGCTGGTGGCCGCCCCGGTGCTCAGGTAGCCCTCGAACTCCTCGGGAACCGTGCCCATCCGCCCGTAACCCTGGTGGAACGCGCCGACGAACACCCCGCCGCCGCTGCCCGCCACGCTCTGCGGATCGATACCGGCCCGTTCCAGCGCTTCCCAGGCGGTCTCCAGCAGCAGCCGCTGCTGGGGGTCCATCGCGTGCGCCTCGCGCGGGGAGATCCGGAAGAACTCGGCGTCGAAGCCGGTGGCGTCGTCGATGAACCCGCCGGTGCCGACGTACGTCGTCCCCGGCTGGTCGGGGTCGGAGCTGAACAGGTCAGTGGTGTCCCAGCCGCGGTCGGTGGGGAAGGGGGAGATGGCGTCGACGCCCGCGGTGACGAGATTCCACAGGTCCTCTGGGGTGGTGACACCGCCGGGGAAGCGGCAGCCGATGCCGACGATGGCGATCGGCTCGTGCTGTGCTTCCTGGACGGCGGTCAACCGCCCCCGGCTCTCGTGGAGTTCGGCTGTGACCCGTTTGAGGACGTCGACCAGCTGTTCTTGCGTAGCCACTGAGGCTTCCTTTCCGGTGCCCGATCTCAGGCGATGCCGAACTCGTTGTCGATGAAGGCGAGGATCTCGTCCGCGCTCGCGTCCTGGAGCTGCTTGGTGACCTCGGTGTCCGGCGTCTCCGCCTGGTGCCGCTCACGCCAGCGCGTCAGCAGCTGCTCCAGCCGGTCCGTCACATCGGCCACGTCCGCGCTCTCCGACACCCCCTCCAGCTCCGACTGGAGCCGTTCCAGGCTGCTGCGCACCCCGTCCAGCCGGCGTCCCTCGAAGACATCGGCGAGCAGCCGCTCGCCGAGCAGCGCGGACGTCGGGTAGTCGAACACCGAGGTCGCGGGCAGCCGCAGCCCGCTGGCCGCCACCAGCCGGTTCCGCAGCTCCACCGCCGACAACGAGTCGAACCCGAGCTCCCGGAACGGCTGCGCGGGATCGACCGCCTGGGCGCCGGGACGGCCCAGCACCACGGCGGCGTGGTCGCGCACCAAATCGACCGTGAACCGCAACCGGTCGGCCGCGGGTACCCCGGCCAGCCGGTCCGCGAGCGACGTGGCCTGCGCCGCCGCCGGCGCGGCCCGGCGTGCGGCACCGCGTACCAGCGCCCGCATCACATGCGGCACTTGTTCGGGGGAGTCGGCCTTGACCCGTGCCAGATCCGCCGCTCCCACCACCGGTTCCACCGCGCGCGACGCGGCGTCGAACAGCGCGAGCCCGCGCTCCGCCGTGAGCATGCCCAGGCCGTTCCGCTCCAGCCGGCGGATGTCCGCCTCGGACAGCGCGGACGTCATGCCCTGGCCCTGGCTCCAGGAGCCCCAGGCCAGCGACAGACCCGGCAGACCCAGCCGGCGCCGGTGCTCCGCCAAGGCGTCGAGCGCGGTGTTCGCCGCCGCGTAGTTGCCCTGTCCCGGTCCGCCGAACGTACCGGCGAGGGAGGAGAACAGCACGAACGCCGCGAGGTCGGTTCCCCGTGTCAGTTCGTGCAGCCACCAGGCGGCATCGACCTTGGGGCGCAGCACCACGTCGAACCGCTCGGCGGTCAGCGCGTCCACTGTGCCGTCGTCCAGCACACCGGCCGTGTGGAAGACCCCAGTCAGGGGGTGCTGCACGGGGACCTCGCCGAGCAGGCGTTCCAGCGCTCCCCGGTCCGCGATGTCGCAGGCGGCGACCCGGACTTCGGCGCCGAGCGCGGCAACCGAGGCCACCAGGTCGCCGACACCGGCGGCCCGCTCGCCACTGCGGCTGACCAGCAGCAGGTGTCGTACGCCGTGCTTCTCCACCAGGTGCCGGGCCAGCAGCCCGCCCAGACCGCCGGTACCGCCGGTGATCAGGACCGTCCCCTCCGGGTCGAGCGCGGCGGGAACGGTCAGTGCGACCTTGCCGACGTGCCGGGCCTGGCTGATGAAGCGGAACGCCTCCTGGGCCTGGCGTACATCCCACGCACGGACCGGCAGGGGAGCGAGAGCGCCCTCCCGGAAGAGGTCCATCAGCGCGAACAACATCTCACGGATGCGGTCGGGCCCCGCGTCGACGAGGTCGAACGCCTGATAGGTGACGGCGGCGTGCGCGGCGGCCACCTCGGCGGTCTGGCGGATGTCGGTCTTCCCCATCTCCACGAAGCGCCCGCCGCGCGGAAGCAGTCGTAGTGACGCGTCGACGAACTCGCCGGCCAGGGAGTTCAGCACCACATCCATGCCGCGCCCACCGGTGGCCGCCCGGAACCGTTCCTCGAACTCCAGCGTCCGGGAGGACGCGAGGTGGTCGTCGGGCACGCCGAGTGCGCGCACCGCGTCCCACTTGTCCTCACTGGCCGTGGCGTACACCTCGGCGCCCAGATGCCGCGCCAGCTGCACGGCGGCCATGCCCACGCCGCCCGCGCCCGCGTGCACCAGCACCGCGTCGCCGGGGCGCACCCCCGCCAGGTCGACCAGCCCGTAGTACGCGGTGAGGAACACCACCGGGGTGGAGGAGGCCTGCGCGAACGTCCATCCGCCGGGAACGGGGGCCAGCATGCGCTCGTCGGCCACCGCGACCGGCCCGAAGCCGCCCGCGGTCACGCCCAGCACCCGGTCACCCGGACGCAGGCCGGTCACACCGGGGCCGGTCTCCAGCACCACGCCCGCGACCTCGCCGCCCAGCGGTCCGGGGTCGCCGGGGTACATGCCCAAAGCGCTCAGGACGTCGCGGAAGTTCACGCCCGCGGCCCTTACCGCGATGCGTACCCGCCCGTCGGCCAGGGGTGCCTCGGCGTCCGGGGCAGCCGCCAGCGACAGGTCCTCCAGCACCCGGCGCTCACCGCGTTCCAGCCGCCATGCGGCCGTGGCGGCCGGCGGCGTGAGAACCCCCGCGTTGTCGAGCGGTACCAGCCGTGCACCGCTGAGCGCGCCGTCCGCCACCCGCAGTTGGGGCTCGCCGGAGGCGACGGCCTCGGCCAGCAGGGCTGCGGGGAGGCCGGCGGTGTCGGAGACGACCAGGACGAACCGCCCGGGGTTCTCCTGCTGCGCGCTGCGCACCAGGCCCCGGCCCGCAGCCGCCGCGACACCTGCCTCGTCCGTCCCGTGCAGGAGGACCACCAGCAGGGAGGCTGCGAACATCTCGTCCGAGACCCAGCGCTGCAGGGGCGCCAGGAGCTGCCCGGCCACCGAGCGCGTCGCGTCCGGAAGCCCCGCGGCGGGCGCCGTCACCGGCAGCACCACCACCTCCGGGACCGCCGTGCCCGCCTCGACGGCGGTGCTGAGGGCGTCCAGGTCGGTGAAGTGCCGGAGGCCGGGAACCGACGACCCGTCACCGAGGACGGCCCACCGGTCACCGGGCTCGGGGGCGGTGCCGTGCCCGGCGGGAACGGCCGACCAGTCGAGCCGGAACAGTGACCGGGCGGTGTCCCGGGGTGCGCCTGTCGCGCGGGCGCGCGGACGCACGGTGAGGGCGCCCACGGACAGCACCGGCAGCCCTGAGACGTCTGCCGCCTCGACGGACACGGTGTCGTCGCCCACCGTTCGCAGCCGGACCCGCAGCGAGGTCGCGCCGGCGTTGTGCACGGTGACGTCGCTCCAGGAGAACGGCACCACGGATGTGTCCCCGCCGCCGATGGACATGAGCGCGATCGGGTGCAGCGCGGCGTCGAGCAGCGCGGGGTGCACCGAGGAGCGGGCGCCCTCGTCGAGCTGGGCGTCGGGCAGGTGGATCTCGGCGAACATCTCGTCGTCCCGCCGCCAGGCCCCGCTCAGCCCGCGGAAGGCCGGTCCGTACACCAGGTGCGCCTGGTCGGCGAGCCGGTCGTGGAACCCGTCCAGGTCCACCGGTTCGGCGCCGGACGGCGGCCACACGGCGGCGTCGAAACCGCCGCCGCCCGCGGCGCCGGCCGCCGCCAGCACGCCGGAGGCGTGCCGGACCCAGCCGGACTCCTCCTCGCCGGATCCGTCGTCCGTCAGGCGGGACAGTATCCGCACCGGACGGCGGCCCGACGCGTCGGCCGCCTCCACGACCACCCGGACGTCCGCCGACGCGCCCTCGGGCAGCACCAGGGGAGTCTCGATGGTGAGTTCCTCGACCACCGGGCAGCCGGCCTCGGCGCCGCCGCGTACCGCGATCTCCACGAAGGCCGTGCTCGGCAGCAGTACCTCACCGCTCACCCGGTGGTCCACCAGCCACGGGTGGGTGTGCACCGCAAGCCGACCGGTGTACACGAACCCGTCGGAATCGGGCAGTTCCAGCCCCGCGCCGATCAGTGTGTGGTCGACGGGGGTCAGACCCACCGCTGAGACGTCGTCACCCGACGGTGCCGTACGCCAGTAGGGCTGGTGCTGGAAGGGGTAGGTGGGCAGGTCGACGTGCCGGGGGCCGTCGGTGAAGAACGAAGCCCAGTTCGCGGGGGTCGCGTGGGTGTGCAGCCGGGCGAGGGAGGTGAGGAACTGGCGCCACTCGCCCTTGTGGCGGGTGAGGGTGCCCGTGGTGGTGATGTCGAGATTCCCGGTGGAGGCGGTGTCGGTGACGGCGAGTTGGAGGACGGGGTGGGCACTGAGCTCGACGAAGGTGCGGTAGCCCTGTGCGAGGAGCGCCCGGGTGGCTTGCTCGAAGGCGACTGTCTCGCGGAGGTTGTTGTACCAGTAGCCCGCGTTCAGCTCGGTGGTGTCGAGTTCGGTGCCCGTGAGGGAGGAGTAGAAGGGGACGCGTGAGGGCCGGGGTGCCGTCTCGGCGAGGCCGGTGAGCAGATCGGTCCGGAGCCGTTCGACCTGTG
Organism: Streptomyces sp. NPDC088733; assembly: GCF_044751185.1. Classification (NCBI taxonomy): domain Bacteria; kingdom Bacillati; phylum Actinomycetota; class Actinomycetes; order Kitasatosporales; family Streptomycetaceae; genus Streptomyces; species Streptomyces sp. NPDC088733. The sequence goes on along the minus strand of NZ_JBIVLH010000044.1, from coordinate 21,977 downwards.
GGGAGTGGGAGGGGTAGTCGACGTCTATGGTGCGGTTTCGCACGTCCCGGGCTGTCCACTGCTCCCGCAGCGCTGCGAGTGTCTCGGTGTCACCGGCGACGACGGTCGCGGAGGGGCTGTTGACGGCGGCGACGGCCGCTCGTCCCTGCCAGGGCTCGAGGTCGCGTGCGACCTGGTCCGCGGGGAGCGCGACGGAGATCATGCCGCCGTGGCCGGACAGTTCGGCGGCGATGGCCCGGCTGCGGAGCGCGACGACGCGGGCGGCGTCCTGGAGGGTGAGGGCGCCGGCCGCGTAAGCGGCGGCGATTTCGCCCTGGGAGTGGCCGATGACCGCGTCGGGTTCGATTCCCGCTGATCGCCACACTTCGGTGAGCGAGACCATGACGGCCCACAGGACGGGCTGGATGACGTCGACCCGGGTGAGCGCGGCCTCGTCGTGCAGGACGTCCAGGAGCGACCAGTCCACGAACTCGCCGAGTGCCGCGGCGCACTCGGTCATCGTCCGGGCGAAGACGGGCGAGGACGCGAGCATGCCGTCGGCCATACCGAGCCACTGCCAGCCCTGGCCCGGGTAGACGAAGACGGTCCGGGTGTCGGCGCGCGCGGTGCCGTGGATGACCGGGGACGCCTCGTCCCCGGCGGCGAATGCGGCCAGCGCGCTGGTGAGTTCGGCGTGGTCGTGGCTGACGGCGACCGCGCGGTGGGGGAAGACCGACCGGGTGGAGGCGAGGGAGAACCCGATGTCCGCCGGGTCCGGGTGGGGGTCCTGGGACACCCGGTCCACCAGCCGGGTCGCCATGTCCCGTAGTGCGCCGGGGCTGGCGGCCGAGATCACCCAGGGCACGGCCCGAGGCGCGGGAGCCCCGGTCCCGGCCTGCCCGGCCTGCTGTTCCGGACCGGGACGTGCGCTCTGTCCGGTCCTCCGCTCCGGCTCGGGGGCCTGTTCGAGGATGACGTGGGCGTTGGTACCGCTGATACCGAACGAGGAGACGCCCGCCCGGCGCGGACGGCCGTCGGATTCCCAGACGCACGGCTCGGTCAGCAGCTCCACCCGGCCCTCGGACCAGTCCACGTGCGTGGAGGGCCGGTCGATGTGCAGGCTCCTGGGGAGCCGGTTGTGCCGTAGCGACATGACCATCTTGATGATCCCGGCCACTCCTGCGGCGGCCTGGGTGTGGCCGATGTTGGACTTGACGGAGCCCAGGCGGAGGGGCCGCTCGGCGGGCCGGTCCTGGCCGTAGGTGGCGATCAGTGCCTGTGCCTCGATCGGGTCGCCCAGGACGGTGCCGGTGCCGTGCGCCTCGACCGCGTCGACGCCGGCGGTGGTCAGTCCCGCCGAGGCCAGGGCCTCACGGATGACGCGCTGCTGGGCTGGGCCGTTGGGAGCGGTGATGCCGTTGCTCGCGCCGTCCTGGTTGACGGCGCTGCCGCGGACCACGGCCAGCACCGGATGCCCGTTCTTCACCGCGTCGGACAGCAGCTCCAGCACCAGCATGCCCGCGCCCTCGGACCAGATCGTGCCGTCGGCGCTGTCGGAGAAGGACTTGATCCGCCCGTCGCGGGCGAGGCCCCGCTGCCGGCTGAACTCCACGAACACGCCCGGTGTCGACATCACGGTGGCGCCGCCGGCCAGGGCCAGAGTGCACTCACCGCTGCGCAGTGCCTGGCCGGCCAGGTGCACCGCCACCAGCGAGGACGAGCAGGCGGTGTCCAGCGAGACCGCCTGGCCCTCCAGCCCGAGCATGTACGCCACCCGGCCGGAGGCCAGGCTGCCACCACCGTCCGCGCCGTAGTAGTCGTGGTACATCTGCCCGGTGAAGACGGCGGTCCGGGAGCCCGCGAGCGACAGCGGGTCGATCCTGGCACTCTCCAGCGCCTCCCACGAGGTCTCCAGCAGCAGCCGCTGCTGCGGGTCCACCGTCGCCGCCTCACGGGCCGAGAAGTGGAAGAACGCCGGGTCGAAGGCGCCCGCGTCGTGCAGGAACCCGCCCTGGTTTACGTAGCTGGTGCCGGGGCGCTCGGCACGCGGGTCGAACAGCGCCCCCAGGTCCCAGCCGCGGTCGGCAGGGAAGTCCGACACGGCGTCCCGGCCCTCGTCCACCAGGCGCCACAGCTCCTCGGGCGAGGTCACGCCACCGGGCAGGCGGCAGGCCATGCCCACGATGGCGATGGGCTCGCTCCGCGCGGCGGTCAGCCGCTCGTTGTGCTCGCGGAGCCGCTCGTTCTCCTTCAAGGAGGCGCGCAACGCGTCAAGAATCTGCTTGTCGGACGGTGTCATTGCCGGCTCATGCCTCTCGTGTCGTGCCGTCGTGCGAAGAACCGCCCAGAGCCAGGTTGACCAGGCTCTCGGCGTCCATGGTGTCGATCAGGCCGACCCCGTCGACCTGGTGCGGGCCGGTCCGCGGCCCGGTGCCGGGCTCCTCGGCCAGCGCCAGCAGTGATGTGAGCAGTCCGGCCTCGTCGAGCCGCTCCAGCGGGATCGAGCCCAGCAGCCGCCGGACCTCCTCCTCGCTGCGGGTCGGTACGGAACCGCGTCCGTCCCCCGGCGCGGCGTCGGCCTGCCGCCGTGCCATCTGCTCCGCCAGGTGGTCGGCCAGCACCCGCAGCCGCGGGTAGTCGAAGACCACCGTGGCCGCCAACCGCACCCCCGTCACCGCGTGCAGCCGGTTGCGCAGGTCCACCGCGGCGAGCGAGTCGAAGCCGAGCTCCTGGAAGGCCAGATCGGGTTCGATCTCCTCGGTGCCGCTGTGCCCGAGCACCATGGCCACCTGCTCGCGCACCGTGTCCAGCAGCAGCCGGCGCCTGCGGCGTTCGGGTTGCCCGGCGAGCCGGGCCGCCAGGGCGCCGGCGTCCGAGGAGCTGCCGCCGTCCCGCCGGGCCGCCGCAGTCCGGGGCCGGCCCACCGGCCGTAGCAGCGGCGGCAGTTCGTCCGGACGTGTCGAGCGTGCGACCTGGAAGCGCATCGGTACCAGTTCGGACTCCTCCGCGCGCAGTGAGGCGTCCAGCAGCTCCAGCGCGCGCCCGGTGGCGAGGCCGACGACGCCGCCGCTCGACATCCGCGCCACGTGGGTGTCCGACAAGTGCCCGCTCAGTTCACTGCGCTGCTCCCACAGACCCCAGGCCAGGGATACCGCGGGCAGTCCCAGCGCCCGGCGGTGCCTGGCAAGGCCGTCGAGGAAGCCGTTGGCACCCGCGTAGTTGGCCTGGCCGGGGGAACCCAGGGTGCCGGCGGCCGAGGAGAACAGGACGAACGCGGACAGGTCCAGGCCGCGGGTCGCCTCGTGCAGCCGCCAGGCCGCGTCCGCCTTGGGCCGCAGCACCGTATCGAGACGTGCCGGCGTCAGCGCGGACAGCACACCGTCGTCCAGTACGCCGGCGGCGTGCACCACGGCGGTCAGCGGGTGCTCCGCGGGCACCGCGGCCAGCAGCTCCGCAAGGGACTGACTATCCGTCAGGTCGCACGCCTCGACCCTGGCCACGGCGCCCGCCCGGCCGAGTTCGGCCACAAGGTCGGCCGCCCCCGCGGCCCGCATGCCGCGCCGGCTCACCAGCAGCAGCCGCCGCATCCCGTGCACGGTCACCAGATGCCGGGCGACCAGCGAGCCCAGCAGCCCGGTGCCGCCGGTGACCAGCACGGTGCCCTGTGGGTTCCAGCCGCCGGGCACCGCGCCCCGGGCTGTCCCGGTGCCGGGCGCGGGGACGGACTCCGGGGCCTGCACCAGGCGGGGTACCAGGATGTCACCGCCGCGAACGGCCAGTTCCGGCTCGTCGGCGGCTGCCGCGAGCACCGCACCCATCGGCACCGCGGCGCCGGCCGGGTCCACGTCCACCAGCACGAACCGGCCGGGGTTCTCGGAGCGTGCCGAGCGGACCAGACCCCACACCGCGGCGCCTGCCAGTGCCCGAGCGGGGTCGTCCGTGCCCGCCTGCCGCCCCGGAGCCACCGCGCCGCAGGTCACGACCACCAGCCGCGAGGCGGCGAACCGTTCGTCGGCGGCCCAGGCCTGGGCCGCTCCCAGCACGTGGTTCAGGGCCGTCCGTGCCGCGTCCGCGGGCTCGTCGCCGGCCGCGGTGGCGCCCAGGGCAGGCAGGACCACCCAGTCCGGTGCCGGCGAGCCCTGGTCCACGGCCTGTGCCAGCGCGTCCAGATCTGCGTGGTGGACCACCGAGGCGCCGGCGAAGTCCCCGTCGCCCCCGGTCGGCGCACCGGTGCCGAGCACGGCGACCGGACCGGTGAGCGGGGAGGCCGCACCGGACGTCCGGGACCAGTGGAACCTGAAGACGCTGCCCTGCTCGTCAGGGGCCGCGAGCCGGTCCGAGGCCACCGGCCGGAACGCCACCGACGCCACCGAGGCGACGGGCCGCCCCGCCGCGTCCGCCAGTTGCAGTGCCACCGCGCCCGCTCCGACGCCGGTCATGCGCACCCGGGCAGCCGCGGCGCCGGGGGTGAACAGCCGTACCCCGGACCACGCGAAGGGCAGCCGCAGGGCGCCACCGGCCTCGTTCCCCGCAGCCGGGGCCAGCGCCACCGTGTGCAGCGCGGCGTCGAGCAGCGCCGGGTGAATGCCGTACCGTCCGGCCTGCTCGGACACCTGGTCCGGCAGCGCGACCTCGGCGAAGACCTCCTCGCCCCGCCGCCACGCCGCACGGATGCCCTGGAACGCCGGGCCGTAGCCGTAGCCGGTCGCCGACAACTGCTCGTACAGGTCTGTCACATCGAGGGGGACCGCGCCCGCGGGCGGCCAGGAGGCGAGGTCGAAGTCCTCCCGCGTGGTGTCCGGGACCAGGGAGCCCGAGGCGTGGCACATCCATTCCTCGTCGTCGTGCCCGGCCGCGTCGGGCCGTGCGTGGACGCCGATCTCCCGGCGGCCGGCCGCGTCCGCGGCGCCGACGACGAGCTGTATCCGGACCCCGCCGTCGGCGGGCAGGACCAGCGGTACCCGCAGCTCCAGCCCCTCCAGCAGGTAGCCGGCGATCCGGCCGGCGACGTGCAGCGCCATGTCGGCGAAAGCCGCGCCCGGCAGCACCACCCGGCCGGACATCACGTGGTCGACGGGCCAGCCGAGAGCGTCCGCGCTCAGCCGGCCGGTGTAGACCGTGGTGTCCGACTCGGCGAGCCGCACCGCGGCACCCAGCAGCGGATGCCCGGCCGCGTCGAGACCCGCCGACGTCAGGTTCCGGCTGGTCTCCGTCTGCGGCACCCAGTACTTCCTGCGCTGGAAGGCGTACGTCGGCAGGTCCACCCGCTCGCCGCCGAGGCCCGAGAAGACGTCGCTCCAGCGGGACTGGACGCCGGCGACGTACAGGGTTCCGAGCGCGGCCCACAGCGTGGACACTTCCGGCTGGTTCGCACGCAGCAACGGCGCCAGCACGACCTCCTGCCCCTCCTCCACGTCGCTGCCGACGATGCCGGTCAGCGTCCCGTCGGGACCCAGTTCGACGAACCGGTCGGCTCCGGAGCGGCGCAACTCCGTCATACCGGCGGCGAAGTGCACCGTGCCGCGGACATTGCGGACCCAGTACTCCGGCGAGCACAGCTCGTCCGCGGAGACCGCACGGCCCAGGACGCTCGACACGATCGGGATCGCCGGATCGGCGTAGGCCACCGTCTGTGCGACCTCGCGGAAGCCGTCCAGCATCGGCTCCATCAGCGGTGAGTGGAACGCGTACGGCATCCGCAGCCGCCGGGTCCGCCGGCCCAGCGCGGCGAAGTGCGCCTGGATCTCGTCGTTCGCCGCCTGCACACCGGACACCACCACCGCGGTGGTGCCGTTGACCGCGGCGATTCCCACCTCGTCCGCCCGGCCCGCCACCAGCGGCGCGACCTCCTCGGCAGTGGCCTCGACCGCCGTCATCGCGCCGCCCGGCGGCAGCGCGTGCATCAGCTTGCCGCGCGCCGCGACCAGCCGTGCCGCGTCCGCCAGGGTCAGCACCCCGGAGGCGTGCGCGGCGGCGAGCTCGCCCACCGAGTGGCCCAGCAGATGGGCCGGGCGTACCGCCCAGGACTCCAGCAGCCGGAAGAGGGCGACCTGAACGGTGAACAGGGCGGCCTGGCCGTAGTCCGTGCGGTCCAGCTCCCGCGCCGCCTGCTCGCCGGGCTCGGCGAAGAGCACCTGCAGCAGCGGCCGGTCCAGGTGCTTGTCGAACTCCGCGCACGCGGCGTCCACCGCGTCCTTGTACACGGGGTAGCGGTCGTACAGTTCACGGCCCATACCGGGCCACTGCGTGCCCTGTCCGGAGAAGAGGAACGCGGTCGAACCCTCGGTACGGCGCCCGGTGACAACTCCCGGGACCGTCCGCCCCGCCGCCAGCGCCTCCAGCCCGCGCAGGTACCCGGCCAGGTCCGTGCCGGAGACGACCGCCCGCTCCGCGAACGCCGACCGGGTGGTGGCGAGCGACAGCGCCACCGACGCCGTGTCCGCTCCGGGTCGCCGGGCGAGGTGGTCCACAAGCCGTGCGGCCTGGTCCCGCAGCGCCGCCCGGCTGCGTCCGGAGAGCAGCCAGGGAGCCTGCGGAGCGGCGTCACCTGTCCGGTCGGCCGGTGACGGCCGCTCCTCCGCCGGTTCGGGGGCCTGTTCGAGGATGAGGTGGGCGTTGGTGCCGCTGATGCCGAACGAGGAGACGCCCGCCCGGCGGGGGCGGCCGCGGTCGGGCCACGGGGTTTCCCGGTCGAGCAGCGCGACGGCGCCCGCGCTCCAGTCGACGCGGGTGGAGGGCCGGTCGATGTGCAGGCTCCTGGGGAGCGTGCCGTGCCGCAGCGACATGACCATCTTGATGGTCCCGGCCAGTCCGGCGGCGGCCTGGGTGTGGCCGATGTTGGATTTGACGGAGCCGAGGTGGAGGGGGTGTTCGGCGGGACGGTTCTGGCCGTAGGTGGCGATCAGTGCCTGTGCCTCGATGGGGTCGCCGAGGACTGTGCCGGTGCCGTGCGCCTCGACCGCGTCGACGTCGGTGGTGGCCAGTCCCGCCGAGGCCAGGGCCTCGCGGATGACGCGCTGCTGAGAGGGTCCGTTCGGTGCGGTCAGACCGTTGCTGGTGCCGTCCTGGTTGACGGCGCTGCCGCGGACCACGGCCAGCACCGGATGCCCGTTCCTCACCGCGTCGGACAGCAGCTCCAGGACCAGTACGCCCCCGCCCTCGGCCACGGCGATACCGTCCGCCGAGTCCGAGAACGGTTTGCAGCGCCCGTCCGAGGCGAGACCGCCCTGTCCGCCGAACCCGGCCGACAGGTAGGGGGTGGTGAGCACGGTCGCCGCGCCGGCGAGGGCCAGCGAGCACTCCCCGCGCCGCAGGGCATGGGCCGCCAGGTGCACCGTCACCAGTGCCGAGGAGCACGCGGTGTCCACCGTGATCGCCGGGCCCTCGAGGCCCAGCACGTACGACAGCCGGCCGGAGGCCGCGCTGTTGGACAAGCCGGTGATCTGGAACGCCTGGTACTCGGCAGGAGCCTCCTGCATGAGGTAGGTGTAGTCGGTCATGCTGATGCCCGTGTACACGCCGGTACGGCTGCCGCGGATGGTGGCCGGGTCGATGCCGGCCCGCTCCAGGCCCTCCCACGCGCACTCCAGCAGCAGCCGCTGCTGAGGGTCCGTCCCGTGCGCCTCGCGCGGTGATATCCCGAAGAAGGCGGCGTCGAACGCGGCGGCATCGGGCATGAAGCCGCCCAGCCGGACGTCGGTGGTGTCGTCGCCGGTGTCCCAGCCGCGGTCGGTGGGGAAGGGCGAGATCGCGTCCACACCGTCGGCCACCAGCCTCCAGAGGTCTTCCGGGGAACTCACCCCCCCCGGGGAAGCGGCAGCCGATGCCGACGATCGCGACCGGTTCGGTGTGCTGCTGCCGGACCGCGCGCAGCCGGCCCCGGGCGTCGTGGAGTTCGGCAGTGACCTTCTTGAGGTAGCCGACCAGTTCTTCCTGCGTAGCCATGTGTGGCTGCCTTTCCGGTGCCCGATCTCAGGCGATGCCGAACTCGTTGTTGATGAAGCGGACGATCTCGTCCGCCGAGGCGTCCTGCAGCCGGTCGGTCACCGCGGCGTCCTGTACCGCTGGTTGGTGGCGCTCCCGCCAGCGGGCCGCCAGCCGTTCGAGGCGGGCCGTGATGTCCGCGGCGTCCTCGACCGAGGAGGCGGCGTCCAGCTCCGCCTCCAGGCGGTCCAGCCCGGCCCGCAGGCGGTCCGTACCGGCGCTCGCGGACAGGTCGGTGAGCAGCCGCTCGGCGAGCGCGGCCGGGGTGGGGTGGTCGAACACCAGGGTCGCGGGCAGCTGCAGCCCGGTCTCGGCGGTCAACCGGTTGCGCAGCTCCACCGCGGACAGCGAATCGAGCCCCAGCTCCCGGAACGCGGTCTCCGTGTCCACCGCCGAGGCCCTGGTGAAACCGAGCGCGGTGGCCGTGTGGGCGCGTACCAGCTCCAGCACGGCCTGCCGCCGCTCGTCCCCGGTGAGGCCTGCCGTTCGCGCCGGGAACGACTGCGCCGGCTGCCGGACCGCGGCCGGCGGCCGCCGGACGGCGGTGCCACCGAGCAGACCCCGCAACAGCGGATGCGACACCTCGGCGCCGGTACGCGTCCGCAGCGCGGGCAGGTCCAGCACCGCCGGCAGCAGGACAGGTTCCGGCCGGCCGAGCGAGCGGTCGAACAGCCCCAGGCCCTCCTGGGCGGAGAGCGCCCCGGCGCCCGATCGCCGCACACGGTCCAGGTCGCGTTCCAGGAGGTGACCGCTGATCCCGCTGGCGGGCGACCACATGCCCCAGGCGAGGGACGTCGCGGGCAGACCGAGCGCCGCGCGGTGGCGGGCGAGCGCGTCCAGGAACGCGTTCGCCGCCGCGTATCCGCCCTGCCCGGGGTTGCCGAGCACGCCTGCCGCGCTGGAATACAGCACGAAGGCCGAGGGCGACAGGTCCCGGGTGAGTTCGTGCAGGTGCCAGGCGCCGTCCACTTTCGGCGCCAGCACACTGCCGATCCGTTCCGGGGTCAGCGAGGTGATGACGCCGTCGTCCACGACGCCCGCGACATGCACCACGGCGGTCAGCGGCCGGTCCGCGGGAAGGGACGCGAGCAGCTCGGCGACCTGGCCGCGGACGGACACGTCGCACGCCGCCACCACGACCTCGGCGCCGGCCTCGGCCAGCTCCGCCACCAGTACCGCGGCGCCTTCGGCGGCCGGACCGCCGCGACCCGCCAGGACAAGGCGACGAACGCCGTGCTCGCGGACCAGATGGCGGGCGAGGAGCGCACCGAGGGTGCCGGTGCCGCCGGTGACCAGTACCGTGCCCTCCGGGCCGGGGCCGGGAGCCGCCACGGGGGCGTCGGCGGCCTTCGCCAGCAGCGGTACGGAGACGATCCCGTCACGCACCATCATCTGCGGCTCGCCGCAGGCCACTGCGGAGGCGAGCACGGCGGTCGAGGCGTCGGCCCCGTCGGTGCCCTCCCGGTCGTCGAGGTCGAGCAGCGTGATCCGGTCCGGGTGTTCGGCCTGGGCCGAGCGGACCAGGCCCCAGATAGCCGCGTCCGCGAGACCGGCTCCCGCACGCTCCTGCGCCGTCACGGCGCCGCGGGTCACCAGGACCAGACGGGAGGACGTGAAGCGCTCGTCCGCCAGCCAGGCGTGCAGCGTCTCCAGCGCGAGCCCTGTCGCGGCGCGTACCGCCGCCGGCAGCGCCCGTCCGGCGGGGGACGTGGCGAAGGGGACCAGGACCACCGGCGGTACCGGGAGTTCGTCGGCGACCGCCCGCAGCCCCGGGTACGACCGCACCGGCACACCGGCGCGCGTGAGCCGGGACACCAGGGACAGCGGGTCGTCACCCACGACCGCCCACCCCGGTGCGGCCGGTACCGCGGCAGCGGGGGCGAGTGGAAGCGGCAGCGGGGTCCACTGCAGGGTGTACAGCGCGGCGGGGGCGCCCGGCCGGTTCGCGGCGGCGGGTGCGGCGGGCAGCGGCCGGGTCAGCAGTGAGTCGACACTCGCCACCAGGCCTCCCGCGGGGTCGGTGGCCACCAGCGCCATGGCGCCCGATCCGTTGTCCGAGATCCTGACCCGCAGTTCGCGCGCGCCCGTGGCCGACAGCCGCACACCGGACCAGACGAAGGGCAGGCCGGGTTCGCGGGTGCCGCCGTCGGCGTCCTCGGCCGCGAGGGCGTGGAGGGCGGCGTCCGACAACGCCGGGTGGAGGCCCATCAGTTCCGCATCCGCGGTCAGGTCCTCGGGCAGCGCCACCTCGGCGAAGACCTCGGCGCCGCGCCGCCAGGCGGCCCGCAGCCCGCGGAAGCGCGGACCGTAGTCAAGTCCCGCTTCCGCCAGCCGCGCGTACAGGCCGGGCACGTCCACCGGTGACGCTCCGTGCGGCGGCCAGCTCTCCTCCTGCTTCTGCGGGGACGGCGGCAGCGCCGTGCCTCCGGCGAGCAGGCCGGTGGCGTGCCGGGTCCACGGTGTCTCCGGAAGACCGTCGTCCGGCCGGGAGTGGACGTGCAGCGTCCGGCGTCCGTCCTGGTCGCCGTCCCCGATCGCGAGCTGGATCAGCACGCCGCCCTGCTCGGGCAGCACCAGGGGTGCCTCAAGGGTGAGCTCGTCCACGGCACCGCAGCCGGCCTCGTCGCAGGCGGCGAGGGCGAGTTCGACGAAGCCCGTGCCCGGCAGCAGGACCGCACCCTGTACCCGGTGGTCCGCCAGCCAGGGATGCGTCCGCACCGACAACCGGCCGGTCAGAACGGTGTCGCCCTTGCCGGCGAGGCGGACGGCCGCCCCGAGCAAGGGGTGTCCGCTGGGCCGCAGTCCGGCCGCCCGGACACCTCCGGTCCGCCGGGCGGCGGGCATCCAGTAGTGCTCGTGCTGGAAGGGATAGGTGGGGAGTGCGGTGGCGGTCGGGTGGGTGGGTTCGAGGACGGTGGTCCAGTCGGCGGTGATTCCGTGGTTGTGGAGTCGGGTGAGGGCGGTGACGAGCGTGGGGTGTTCGGGTTCGGCGCGACGGAGGGCCGTGGTGGTGAGGGTGGTGGGGGGCAGCGTGCTCTGGCCGAGGGTGGTGAGGGTGGTGTCGGGCCCGAGTTCCAGGGTGGCGGTGGTGCCGAGGCGGGTGAGGGTGGTCAGGGCGTCGTGGTAGCGGACGGTGTGGCGTATCTGCCGGGTCCAGTAGTCGGGGTTCCGGAGGGTGTCGGCGTCGGTGAGTTCGCCGGTGAGGGTGGAGATGACGGGGATGGTGGGGGAGTGGTAGGTGAGCTGACGCGCGGTGCTGCGGAATTGTTCGAGAATGGGGTCCATGTGGTGGGAGTGGAATGCGTGACTGGTCTTCAGGGGGGTTGTCCTGTAACCGAGGTCGGCCAGGTGGGTGCTGATCTCCCGCATGGCGTCGGTGTCGCCGGACAGGACGAGGCCGGCGGGCGCGTTGACGGCGGCGATGGCGACGTGGTCCAGCCAGGGCGCCAGGTGGGGGGTGATGTCCTGTTCCGTGGCGTTGACGGCCGCCATGGTGCCGGTCCGGGGGAGGGTGTCCATGAGGATCGCGCGGGTGGCGACGAGGGTTGCGGCGTCGTGGAGGCTGAGGACTCCGGCGATGTGTGCGGCGGTGATCTCGCCGATGGAGTGGCCGATGAGGTGGTCGGGACGGACGCCGAAGGTCCGCAGCAGGTGGTGGAGTGCCGTGCCGAGGGCGAAGAGCGCGGGTTGGGCGTAGCGGGTGTCGTGGATGAGACGGGCGTCGGGTGAGTCGGGATGGGCGTGCAGGATCCGGTGGAGGGGGGTGTCGTAGTGGGGCTGGAGGTGGGCGATGGCCTCGTCGAAGGCTTCCGCGAAGGCGGGGTAGTGGTGGTAGAGGTCCTTTCCGGCTGAGGGGCGCTGGCTCCCCTGGCCGGGGAGGAGGTAGGTCAGGCGCGGGCCGGGGTGGGGGGTTGTGGTCCGGGGATCGGTGGTGAGGGCGGCCAGGGCCTCGGTGAGTTCCTGCGTGGCGGTGCCGACGGCGGCGGCGCGATGGGGGAGGCGGGGTCGGGAGGTGGCGAGGGTGAGGGCGACGTCGTGGGGATCGACGGGTCGTTCGGTGACGTGGGTGAGGAGCTGCCGGGCCTGGTCCTGGAGGGCTTGCGGGGTGTGGGCGGACAGCAGCCACGGCACCGCGATCACCGGCCGGTCGTCCACGGCCGGCAGCCCGTCCGCAGCCCGATCCACGACGCCTGCCGGCTGATCGTTCGCAGAAAGCCGGGGGTACTCCTGCACCGGAACGGGGGACTGCTCCAGGATCAGGTGGGCGTTCGTGCCGCTGACACCGAAGGCCGAGATGCCGGCGCGGCGCGGGTGGCCGGTACTGGGCCAGGGCTGGGACCGGGTGAGCAGCCGCAGGGGTGTGGTGGTCCAGTCGACCTTGGTGGTGGGCCGGGTGACGTTGAGGGTGCGGGGGAGGGTGCCGTGCCGCAGGGCGAGGGTCATCTTGATGATGGCCGCGACGCCGGCGGCGGCCTGGGTGTGGCCGAGGTTGGATTTGAGCGTGCCGAGCCAGAGCGGTTGGTCGTGCGGGCGGTGCGGGGTGTAGGCGTCGATGAGGGCCTGGGCTTCGATGGGGTCGCCGAGGACGGTGCCGGTGCCGTGTGCCTCGATCGCGTCGATGTCACCCGGCGTGAGGCGGGCACGGGTGAGGGCTTCGTGCATGACGCGCTGCTGGGCGGGTCCGTTGGGCGCGGTCAGGCCGTTGCTGGCGCCGTCCTGGTTGACCGCGCTGCCGCGGACCACCGCCAGCACGGGGTGCCCGTTGCGCACGGCGTCCGAGAGGCGCTCCAGGACGAGCATGCCGGCGCCTTCCGACCAGGCGGTGCCGTCGGCGCTGTCCGAGAACGACTTGCACCGCCCGTCGGGTGCCAGACCCCGCTGACGGCTGAAGCCGATGAAGGTGCCGGGGGTCGACATCACCGTCGCGCCGCCGGCCAGGGCCAGCGTGCACTCCTCCAGCCGCAGTGCCTGACTTGCCAGGTGCACCGCGACCAGCGACGAGGAGCAGGCGGTGTCCACGGTGATCGCCGGGCCCTCGAGCCCCAGCGTGTACGCGATCCGGCCGGACAGCACGGAGGCGGCGGAGCTGATTCCCAGGTAGCCCTCGAACTCCTCCGGCACGTCGGTCACATGGCTGTCCCAGTAGTCCTGGCCGCTCGATCCGACGTAGATCCCGACCCGCTGGCCGCGCAGCGTCTCCGGCCGGATGCCGGCTCGCTCGCACGCCTCCCAGGACGTCTCCAGCAGCAGCCGCTGCTGCGGGTCGATGGCGGTCGCCTCGCGGGGCGAGATGCCGAAGAAGGCGGGGTCGAAAGCTCCGGCGTCGATGAACCCGCCCGCCCGCACGTAGCTGGTGCCCGGGTGGTCCGGGTCCGGGTCGAAGAGTGCGTCGAGGTCCCAGCCGCGGTCGGTGGGGAAGCCGGAGACCGCGTCCCGGCCCTCGTCCAGCAGCCGCCACAGTTCGTCCGGCGTGGTCACGCCGCCCGGCAGCCGGCAGGCCATGCCGACCACGGCGATCGGCTCGGCCTGCCGCTCCTCGGCCTCCTGCAACCGGTCGCGCGTCTCGCTCAACTCGGTGGTGACGCGCTTGAGGTAGTCCAGCAGCCGTGCTTCGTTGTTCATGTGCGGTCTCGCATATTCCTGGTCAAGGGGTCCGGCTCCGGCTCAGGACAGGCCGAGTTGCGTGTCGATGAAGGCGAACACCGCTTCGGCGTCGGCCTGGTCGAGCCGTTGTGCGGCCGGGGCGTTCGGCTCCTGGGCCGCCGGGGCACTCAGTCGGGAGGCAAGGGCCGACAGCCGGGAAGCCGCCCGGATGTCTGTCAGCTCCTGCGGGGGCAGGCCGGCCACCAGTGCCTCCAGCCGGTCCAGCTCGGCCAGTACGGCAGCCGCGCCGGTGACGGACTCCGGGAACAGCCGGGTCCGCACATGGGCGGCCAGTGCGGCCGGAGTCGCGTGGTCGAAGACGATGGAGGCCGGGAAGGTCACCTCGGTCTGCGCGGAGAGCAGATTGCGGAACGCGATGGCGGCGAGCGAGTCGAAGCCGAGATCCCGGAAGACCCGCCCCGGCTCCACGGCAGTCGCGTCACCGTGTCCGAGCACGGTCGCCGCCCAGCCCCGGATGCGCGTCAGCAGTTCGCTCTCCTGCTCCGCCCCGGACAGGGCGGCCAGCCTCTCCCGCAGCGACGGCCCGGAGGAAGCGCTGTCCTGGGGGACGGCGTCGCCGGCGCCGGAGCGGTGCTCGGCGAGGACCAGGTCGAGCAGCGGAGGAACCGGGACACCGGTCCTGGCCGCTGCGAGCGTCGCCGCGTCGAGGTCGCCGACCACCACCTGTGTCTCGCCCCGCGCCACGCTCTGGGCGATCGCCCGGACAGCGGTCTCCGGATCCAGGGGAACGCAGTGATCCGCGGGGTCCGGCGCGGGCAGCAGTCCCGACATCACCGGAAGGAGATCGTCCGGTGTCATGGCCAGCAGTGCCGCGGTGTCGGGAGCGACGGGGAACAGTACGGCGTCGTCGGTGCGCAGCGCGAGGTCGAGCAGCGCCATGTTCTCGGCCGCGGGCAGCGGGACCAGCCCTGAGGCCCGCAGGTGCCGCAGGTCGTCCGCCGACAGCCGCCCGCTCATGCCCGCCGGGGCGTCCCACAGACCCCAGGCCAGTGCCGTCGCCGGCAGGCGTAGGGCGTGCCGGTGGCGGGCCAGGGCGTCCAGGAAGCCGTTCGCCGCGGCGTAGTTGGCCTGTCCAGGGCCGTTCAGCGTGCCGGCAACGGACGAGAACAACACGAACGCCGACAGCGGGAGGTGCCGGGTCAGTTCGTGCAGGTGCCAGGCGGCGTCCGCCTTCGGCGCGAGCACCGTGTCCAGGCGTTCGGGCGTCAGCGAGGTCAGGGTCCCGTCGTCCAGAACGCCCGCGGTGTGGATCACACCCGTCAGCGGGTGCCCAGCCGGAACCGACCCCAGCAACGCCGCCACCTGCCCGCGATCCGACACATCGCACGCCACCACGTCCACCTGCGCGCCCAGCGCGGACAACTCTTCCCGCAACTCCGGTGCACCCGGGGCCTCCAGGCCGCGCCGGCTCACCAGCAGCAGCCGCCGCACCCCATACCGCTCCACAAGATGACGCGCCGTCACCGCTCCCAGGCCGCCGGTGCCACCGGTCACCAGCACCGTCCCGCCCTCGGCGAACGACACCGCCCCGGAACCGGCGACCGCCCGCACCAGACGCGGCACCACGACCCCGCCCGCGCGCACCGCCACCTCGGGCTCCGGACACCACAGTGCCTGCTGCCAGTGGGCGGCGCCCGCTCCCGGTTCCCAGTCCAGCAGTGTCACCCGACCGGGGTGCTCGGCCTGCGCGGAGCGGACCAGCCCCCGCAGTGCCGCCGCCACCACCGCGCTCTCACCGCCGCCGGCAGCACCGCCCTCGAACGCCACCACCAGCCGCGACCGCGAGAACCGCTCCTCCTCCACCCACCGCTTCAGCACACCCAGCAGTTCGCCCAGCGCCGCACGCGTACACTGCGGAACCCCTGCGCCCTCCACACCCAGCGGAGCGGGCAGCACCACCACACCCGGCACCACCGCCGACCCCGCCAGATCCACCCCCACCGGCACCGACACGCCCGCACCCCGCAACGCGTCCACCACCCCGCCACCCGCACCCCACACCGCACAACCACCCACCACACCCGACACCGACGACCGCTGGGGTACCCAGGCGATCCGGTGCAGGCCGGGCCGGTCGTGTTGGCCGTCCGCCGGGACGCCGGTTCGGTCCTCGGCGTCGGCGGTCGCCCAGGAGTCCCAGGCCACGGTGCTCGCCCGCAGGCCGCGGGCCCGCCGCATATCCGCGACGGCGGTGAGGAACGCGCCGGTGGCCGCCTCCACAGCGCGGCCGCGGCCACCCCAGAGCGCCGATGCCTGGGTGACCAATACGAAGGCGTCCAGGTCCCGTTCGGCGAGCAGACCGTCCAGGTGCATCGCACCCAGTGCCGCGGCCCGGCCGGCCGCACCGAACTCGGTGAGCGACGACAGCGCCAGTTCGCGACGCGGAGCCCGGGCTCCCGCCGCGTGGACCACCGCGGTCAGCGGGTGGTGTGCGGGCAGGCGGTCCAGCAGGCCGGACAGTTCGGCGTGGTCCGTCACGTCGCAGGACGCGAAGGTGACCTCGGCTCCCGACGCCCTGAGATCCCGGGCCAATTCGGCTGCCTCGGGGGCGCGTTCGCCGCTACGGCTGACCAGGAGCAGGTGCTCGGCACCCTGCCCGGCCAGCCAGCGGGCCGCACGGCTGCCGACGGTCCCGGTTCCGCCCGTCACCAGCACCGTCCCGCGCGGCCGCCACGGCTTCGCCGGTCCCGCGGTGTCCAGCGGGTCCGGCAGCAGCCGCCGGACGAGAATCGCGTCCGGCCGTACCGCCAACCGATCCTCCGCCGTTCCCCGGTCCAGCAGCGCGCCCAAGGAGCCCACAAGCCCGGCGTCCGCCTCCGTCGACAGGTCGACGATGCCGCCCCACAGATCGGGCTGTTCCGTGGCCAGCACGGCAGCCAGCCCCCAGAGCGCGGCCTGTTCGGGACCGGCGAGGCTTTCGCCGTCCCGCGCCGCGACGGCTCCGACGGTCCCGAGCCACAGGCGTGCGCCGACGGCCCGCGCAGCGGCGACCAGGGCATGGGTGGCCTCGAAACCCCGGGAGAGCCAGGACCGGTCGGCGGACGGACGCCGGTCCAGGCCAAGCAGGGAGAACACTCCGTGGGGAAGCCGGCCGGGCCCGTCCTGCGCCAGCAGCGCGCCGAGGCCGGCCGGGTCGTAGGCGTCGTCGGGGACCCGCACCAGCCGGGCCCCACCCTGGGCGAGAGCAGCCGCGATCTCCTCCGCGGACCCGGACCCGCACGAGGACCCGGACGCGGGCACCAGCACGCACCAGCCCTGCGGCAGCCCGCCGAGCGTTCCGCCGGCCGTTTCGCCGCCTGCCGGGAGCTCCTGCCACACCGTTCGGTACCGCTGCCGGTCCAGCACCGCGACGGACCGCTCCTCGCGGTGCCACGCGAGCAGCGCGGGGAGGACGGCGTCCAGGGACGCACGCTCCCGCGGACCGTCGAGCCGCAGCGTGCCGGCCAGGGCATCGCCGTCCCCGCGCGCCACGGCCTGCCAGAACTGTTCAGCGGCAGCCGTACCGCCCGACGTGGAGGCCTGGGGCGTGCCCGAGCCGGCGGGCCGGTCCGTGCCCAGCCAGAACCTGCTGCGCTGGAAGGCATACGTCGGGAGGGCCACCGACCGGGCGCCCGATCCCGCGTGGAAGGCCGCCCAGTCCGTACGGAGGCCGGACGCGTGCAGCCGGGACAGCGCCGTGACGACCGTCCGCGCCTCGGGCTGCCCGTCACGCAGCAGGTCCACGGCCACCGGAAGCGTTCGGACGTCGTCGAGTGCTTCCTGCACCATGGCGGTGAGCGCGCCGCCGGGGCCCACTTCGACCCAGCGACGCACGCCCTGACCGGCCAGGTGCCGCACGGCGTCGTGGAAGCGCACAGCCTCCCTCGCCTGACGCACCCAGTGCCCGGGGTCGGCGAGTTCGGCGGCGGACAGCGGACGGCCGGTGAGGGTCGACACCACCGGTATCCGCGGCGCCACGGCCGTCAGCCCCGTGGCCACCTGCCGGAACTCCCTGGCCACGGCGTCCAGGTGGGGCGAGTGGAAAGCGTGGCTGACCCGCAGCCTCTTCGCACGCCGCCCCCGGGCCTCCAACTGCCGCACGATGTCCAGCACGTCCGCGCGGTCGCCCGAGACGACCACCGAGGCCGGTCCGTTGACCGCCGCGATCGCGACCCGGTCGGTGCGACCGGTCAGGAGCTCGGCCACCTCGGACTCAGCCGCTCCCAACGCGGCCATCGCCCCGTCCGCGGAAAGACCCTGCATCAGCCGGCCACGGGCCGCGACCAGCGCCGCCGCTTCGTCCAGCGACAAGGCACCGGCCACGTGCGCGGCCGCGATCTCTCCCACCGAGTGGCCGCTCAGGTAGTCCGCGGCGAGACCCCAGGACTCCAGCAGCCCGAAGAGCGCGGTCTCCACGGCGAACAGTGCGGGCTGGGTGTACTCCGTGCGGTCCAGCAGAAGGGAGCCGGCCGAGCCCTCGGCCGCGAACAGCACGTCCCGCAGCGGCCTGTCCAGATGCGGGGCGAAGGCTTCGCAGACCCCGTCGAGCGCGGCGGCGAACGCCGGGAACGCCGCGTACGACTCCCGCCCCATCCCCGGGTATTGCGAACCCTGGCCGGGGAAGAGGAATGCCGTCGCCCCGTCCTGCACGGTGTCGCGCACCACGGCCGGGCCGCTGCCGCCGGCCGACACCAGGTCGAGTCCGGCGGCCAGCTCGTCCCGGTCCGCGGCCACCACCACAGCCCGGTGCGTGAGGGAGGCACGCGAGGTGGCAGCCGAGTACGACACGTCCACCAGACGTGTCCCGGGATCGGCGTCGAGCCGCCGGCGCAGGCGGAGGGCCTGTTCACGGACGGCCGGCTCTGACGCGCCCGACAGCACGACGGGAAGCGGAGTCCGCGGACCGCTCCCGGTCCGTTCGGGCTCCAGCGAGTCCTCGGCGGTCACCGGGTCGGGGGCCTCCTCCAGCACGACATGCGTGTTGGTGCCGCTGACTCCGAACGCCGACACCGCGGCCCGCCGCGTGCGTGCCGATCGCGGCCAGGGGGCCGGTTCGGTCAGCAGCCGTACGGCACCGGCCGTCCAGTCCACCGCGGTCGTGGGTTCGGCCGCGTGCAGCGTGCGGGGAAGCAGCTCGTGCCGCATCGCCTGCACCATCTTGATGACCCCGCCGACACCGGCCGCGGCCTGGGTGTGGCCGATGTTCGACTTGAGGGACCCCAGCAGCAGCGGGCGATCCGAGGCGCGGTCCCGGCCGTAGACGGTCAGCAGCGCCTGGGCCTCGATCGGATCCCCCAGCCGGGTCCCCGTCCCGTGCGCCTCCACCGCGTCCACCTGGTCGGCGGTCAGTCCCGCGGCATCCAGCGCGTCGCGGATCACCCGCTGCTGGGCCGGGCCGTTGGGGGCGGTCAGGCCACTGCTGGCGCCGTCCTGGTTGACGGCCGTTCCCCGGACGAGGGCCAGCACCCGGTGGCCGTTGCGCCGGGCGTCGGAGAGCCGCTCCAGCAGCAGTACGCCGACGCCCTCGCTCCATCCGGTGCCGTCCGCGCCGGCCGAGAACGCCTTGCAGCGCCCATCGGGGGACAGCCCCTGATGACGGCTGAACTCGATGAAGACATCAGGCGTGGACATGACGGTGGCGCCGCCGGCCAGGGCTAGCGAGCACTCGCCGCCGCGCAGTGAGCGGACCGCGAGGTGCAGGGCGACCAAGGACGAGGAGCAGGCGGTGTCCACGGTGACGGCCGGCCCCTCCAAACCGAAGGTGTAGGCCACCCGTCCCGTCATGATGCTCGGAGCGCTCCCGTTCATGAGGTAGCCCTCGAGCTCTCCCGGGTCCTGCGGAGCCAGCGTGGCGTAGTCGTTGTAGACGACGCCGGCGAACACGCCCGTCCTGCTGCCCCGCAGGGAGTGGGCGTCGATGCCGGCGGTCTCGAACGCCTCCCAGCACGTCTCCAGCATCAGACGCTGCTGGGCGTCCATGGCCATGGCCTCGTTCGGGCCGATTCCGAAGAAGGCCGGGTCGAAGTCGGCGGCGTCGTGCAGGAAACCACCGCGGCGGGTGTAGCTGGTCCCCCGGCGGTCCGGGTCCGCGCTGTAGAGCGCCGCCAGATCCCAGCCCCGGTCGGTGGGGAACTCCGATGTGGCGTCGCGGCCCTCGGACACCAGCCGCCAGAGTTCATCGGGAGTACTGACGCCTCCGGGGTAGCGGCAGCCCATCCCGACGATGGCGATCGGTTCGCGGTCCCGGTTCTCGGCGTCGCGCAACCGCATCCGGGTGTCGCGCAGGTCGGCGGTCGCCTGCTGGAGGTAGGCAAGCAGCTTGGCCTCGTTGTTCACCACAGTCCCCTCGATGAGTACACGCCGTGACAGCACACCGCTCCCTGTCGGATCGCGTGCCGTCGCGTCTTCGGAGCCGGGGCCTGTTGCCGGATACCTCGCGGTCAGTGGGCACGCGGGGCACTCCGGCCGGTCCCGCACCGAGTCGTGGCCGCGGCGGGGAGGGCCCTGGGGCGGTGCGGACCGCGGTATCCCCGGATCGTTTCGACCCTAGGCTTCGCGCCCGTGCCGCTGACCCCTAGGGCCCCCCTAGTCCCCCCTTAGAGGTGGCAGCTGACGTTCCGTCGGGGCCCGGCGGCCGGCAGCGGAGGACGGGCAGGTCGGGCACATGCCGCGCCCCTGCCCGGGCGAAGGCTGCCGGCCGGTCGCCACGCGCTCATCCGGTCGGGCCGGCCCCGTCTCCGTACGCGCCGTCCAGATAACTGAACAGCTCCTCCGCGTCCGCCGTCCGCAACGCGCTGGACGCCTCCCGATCCGTCTCGGGCATCCCCGCCGGCGCGGCCTGCTCCCACCGCGCCGCGAGCTTGCGCAGCCGGGCACCCACCCGCAGGTACTCGTCCTCGTCCGGCAGGGCTGCGGAGAGTGCCGACTCCAGGTCGGCGAGCCGCCCGTCCACAGCGGATCGCTCCCCGGCCAGCAGCAGGGTTCCCAGGTGCCCGGCCATGGCCGCCGGCGTCGGGTGGTCGTAGGCCAGGGTGGCCGGCAGCGTGAGCCCGGTCGCCGCGGCGATCCGGTCCCGCAGTGTGAGGGCGGTCAGCGACTCGAAGCCGAGTGCCACGAACCCCCTTTCTGCGTCCACGGCGCCAGGGTCGTGGTGGCCCAGCACCGTGGCGGCCTCGCCGCGGACGAAGTCCAGCAGGGCGCGCGGCTGTTCGGCCGGCGCCAGCTCCGCCAGCCGGGACCGCAGGACACCCGGATCGTCCGGTGCGCGGCCCGCCGCCGTCCTGCGGGCGGCGGGTTCCGTGGCGGCGGCCGGTCCGGCCGCCCCGCTGACGGGCTCGGGAGCCGGGAGAACCGGCCCGGCCGCTTCCGCCGGCCAGGAGGCCCGCTGGAACCGGACGCGCCGCACGGAGGCCACCGGCTCACCCGCCGCGTCGGCGAGCCAGAACCTGGCGCCGTCTTCCGCCACCGTGGCCCGCACCCGGAGCGTCGACGCGCCGACCGCATAGAGCGAGACGCCCGCCCAGGTCGCGGGCCACGTCTCCAGCGGATCCGTCCCCAGGGCGGTGCGGACGGCCAGGAGCGCCCGGTCGAGGAGGACGGGGTGCAGGCCGAACGCGGATGTGTCGTCGGCCCCTTCCCCGTACGGTGCGGCGACCTCCGCATACACGTCGTCCCCGTGCCGCCACAGTCTGCCCGGCGCCGCGCCGCCGCCTCCGTGCACCTCTGCGGGCCGGTCCGCCTCGCGGGGGGTGACAGGGACAGCGCCAGGAGGAGGCCAGGAAGCCAGGCCGAAGGCATCGCCGGCGCTCCCGCCTTCCCCGGTGGCCGAGACGGCGTCGGCGGTCAGGCGTCCCGTCGCGTGCCGGGTCCACGGAGCCGCGAAGCGATACGGCGGCCCGGCAGGCTCCGGTTGCGAGTGCACGGAGAAGGGCCGAGCCCCGTCCGGGCCCGGATCGCCCACGTACACCTGGATCCGCAGCGCCCCGCGCTCGGGCACCACCAGCGGTTCCGCCAGGGCGAGTTCCTCGACCCGGCCGCACCCTGCGCGGTCGCCCGCGCGGATCGCCAGATCGAGCAGGACCCCGCTCGGCAGGGGGGAGCCGTCGCGGTACGCGGCGGACGCCCACGGGACGGTGTCCGGTGAGAGCCGACCGGTGAAGACCAAGGACTCGGTTCCGGCCAGCGCTGCGACGGCTCCCAGCAGCGGATGGTCGGACCGGTCCAGCCCGGCGGCCGCCACATCCGCGGCCGTCCGGTTGCGCGTGGGCCAGTAGCCGGTGTGTTGGAAGGCGTAGGTGGGCAGGGGGATTCGGCGGGGGTGGGTGTTGGTGTAGGCGGGGGTCCAGTCGACGGGGATCCCGCGGGTGTGGAGC
>NZ_JBIVLH010000043.1:0-41823 GCF_044751185.1 Streptomyces sp. NPDC088733 | reverse complement strand
CACCACTCCTCCCGGCCTGACTCAACGAGCCAGACCCCTGAAGGGGGTCAACTTTCAAGCGTCGCTACCGGTCCACTTTTCAGCCGTCGCCGACACCCAGCACGGGCAGCCGAACACGACGCCTTGTCCGATGCCCTTGCCGGCGCCCTCAGTGCTCTGGAACCGCAGCAGCGGATCTGCTGGATCCTGCGTGAACTCCACGGACTGCGCTACGCACAGATTGCCCACGTGACCGGCACGACCGAGCAGACGGTCCGCGGGCGGCTCTTCCGAGCACGGCGAACCCTGAAGGAGGCACTGGGCACATGGCGCTAGACGACCGTCCACCCCGGCCCCCGCACTCCGGAAGCCGATCGGCGTCCCTAGACGGCGACAGCCTCGAAGAGGTCCGCCGGTTCACCGGTGACGAACTGCTCACCTGCGGGCGCACCCTCAGCCACGCGTGGGAACAGGCGCGGGACGCCACCCCGGCCGCCGACAACCACCTGTCCACCTGCCCTTATTGCCGCGAAGCCACGGAGGGCCTGGCCGCTTTGAACACGGCGACAACAGCCCTGCGGGAGCAAGAACCACCCAGCTCGCAGCAGCTGATCTCCCGCGTCATGGACATCATCCGGAACGAGGTGCGCCTGGGGCCCATGGTGCCGTTGGACGATGTCACGCGCAGTCTCCAGATCGCCGAACATACGGCAGCCGCCGTTTTGCGGCGCGCAGCTGACTCGATACCCGGCGTCACCACAGCGAGCTGCCGCATCATTCCAGCCGACCAGTCGGCGGGCGTGTCGGTGAGCATCACCCTGGCTGCTGTTCTGGGCCGGCCGCTGCAGGAAACCGCTGCGCTGGTACGGCACGCGGTCAACGCCGCAGCCGACCATGCCTTGGGACTGAGGGTGACCGCCGTGGACGTCACCGTGATCGACGTAGAGCAGGCAGCCCGGGAGCATCATTCGGTCTCTCAGGGCGGCGGCGGGCAGGACGGCACCCGATGACCGCCTGCACCATCGCTGACATCCGGCAGGTCGCCGCCGAGACCACGCTCGCGGTCCCCGGGGTGGTCGCTCTGCAGCCCACCCTCGCCAGCCGACTGGCTCAAGCTGCCTCACGGCAGGTCCCAGGCGTGAGAGGCGACGGTCTCGCTTCACCGCGCTCCGGCATCCGGGTCACGTCCGGCGAGGAAGGCTCGGGCTGGATAGTGGAGGTGCGTTGCGTCATGACCGAAGGCCTGCGAGCTCTGGATGTAGCCCGCACCGTTCACGACCGGACCACGGCTTCCCTGCTCACGCTGCTGGCTACCCACGGCTTGCCTGCAAAGGCTCTCACCGTGATCGTCACCATCACACGCATGAGCCATCCGCCACTCTGAGCTGACGATCCCCGTGACGGCAGCGGTCACCTCTCTATGGGTGCCAGGCCCAGGGATGGGCCCGGCACCGGAAAGTGCCCGCATCAGCCGGCCGTGGACGCACGCCACATGGTGATGCATGTGATTGCCCTGCTGGCCTGGTCCTGTCAGAAGGGCTGGAGGCGGGTTTTGACGCCGTCTGCTTCGAAGTCGTAGACGTTGCGGTTGATGCGGAGGCCGTCGACGGCGCCGATCCACATGTGGTCGCGCCCCTTGCCGACCGCGACGGTGAGGATGGTCGGTTGCCCCACGCCTCCGGTGAAGGACGCCTTGAGCTGCGCGAACGTGCACGGGGTGGTCTGGGTGCAGGAGGTCTCGTTGCCGGTGAGGAACCAGGTGCCGGTGGTGGTGGCGTCGAGGTAGGGGCTCCAGCGGTCGACCACCGGCAATGGGGGCGGGGTCCACACCATGGTGGAGTAGTTGTCGCCGGCGGTCATGTTCGGGTCGATCTCGAACCTGATGTTCGGCATGTTGCTCGGGCCGCCGTAGCCGACGTTCTCGCCGGTCTGGAAGACGTGGAAGCCGACCCTGGTCAAGCCGAGCACCGGGTTGCCATAGAAGTCGCGCTCGTTGCCGAAGTCAACCTTCTCACTCGGAGGAGTGAGCGTGGTGGAATTGTTCGCGACCGCGATACCCAGGCTGCCGGTGCCGTAGGGCGGCTGGGACGCAGGCCCCTGCACGCCGAAGGAGCCGAACGGCCCGCTCCGCAGTATCGCAACGGGGGAGCCGATCGTGTTGCGGGTGATCACCCCCCAGTGGTCCGAGAAGAGACCTTTTTCGTCCGCGACAGCAGTCGACGATCCCGAGATCGTCGACGCCGCTGTCGCGGCCAGGGCTATGACCGCAAGCGCCTTGCCGCAGCGCATCCCGATTCGAGCGTTCACTGGTGTTCCTCTCTCAGAGTAAAGGCCGGCCGTAGGCCGCATTTGGCACATGCCAGACGCATACACGACGGCATGCACGCTCGGTCACCGTATCTGACGCATGGTGATGCCGCCTGCTGAGACGGGGCGGTTCAGGCAGAGCCGTGCCGACCAGAGCAGGCCGCGACCGCTCCTGGCCGTCCCGGCGGCGCCTACCTGTGGAGGCCCCTCCCAGGGCGCGGCCGTCGGATGACGCCTACGAACAGCACGGGGCCCCGGCCACTGGTGGCCGGGGCCCCGTGCTGGAGGCGATGTGCGTCTCATGGGTTCAACGACGAACCGTCGGCCACGTCACGTTTACGGCGTACCGCCAGACCTGCACGAGCTGTGCCGTGCCGTCTCATCGAGCGCAAGGAACTGGCGCAGTACACCCTTCCTGTGGTCCAGCGGACCTTCCACTACGGCGTCGGGGACGATCTGGCCAACGTCCAAACCACCAGGCGCCGCACGGCGTCCTGTCAGGTGTCTGTCCGGCCGGTGGCGCACGCGGCAACGTGTTCTGCACCGGCCGGACGGACGCATTCCAACGTAGGACGGGCCGACCGGTTCAGCCCGACACTTTCGTGATCAGTGCCGCAGACGTGCGTGTGGGGCCGCCCCTAGGGGCGGCCCCACACGCAATGTGGCTCGTGCTGCTGGTTCAGGGCCGGGTGATGTCCTGTCCGACGTCCTTGAGCTTCTCCTTGGCCTCGCGGGCGTCGGCCTTGGCCTGCTCGGCGCGGCCCTTGGCAGTCAAGCGCTCGTTGCCCACGGCCTTGCCCGCGGCCGCCTTTGCCTTGCCCACAGCCTGCTCGGTCTTCGCCTTGGCCTTCTCGTTGGCAGTCATACGGTGCACCTTTCTGCCGTTGACGTCGAGGGATTGTTGTGCGTCTGACCGCCGGACAACGCTGCAAACGTGCCGGGCGGGCGATTCTCTTGTTGCCGGCCGCGTGTGACGGGGCGGCTCGCCGGGGAGGTCCGCCGGTTCCCGGGAGCGCGGTGCCAGCAAGCCGCTTGCTGCTCGCCTACCCCGGGCCGTGGCCGAACAGTGCAAGGGGTGGGGCTCGCGGCCCGGTCGGCGGCACGAACCCCGCCCTTGATCTGGGGTGGTGTCAGGTCACCATCGGTACCAGCGGCGGCGTCCGCCGCCTTCGGCGGCTCGGAAGACGAACCCGAGGGCCCACACCACCAGCACGATGATGGCGATCCACCACAGCGCCTTGAGGGCGAAGCCCGCGCCGAACAGGACTAGGGCGAGCAGCAGAACAAGAATCAAAGGAACCATGTCGTCGACCTCCTGACTGCGCGTCTGCCCCGCGATGCGAGCACTACGCGTGAACAGGGCCGGAGCCGGCCGCGGGGAGCGATCCGGGGTGCATGTGCTGGGGTCAGTGCGTCATGTGCCAGCTGGGGACGGCTGGCGCGTGGGTGGGGAGTGCGGTGGTGTGCTGGGCGAGGGAGCGGGCTCGCTGCCACACGCCGTGGACCTGCTGGACGGGGCGTTGCTGTTCTCCGTGTAGGGCGTTGACGATGACGAGTCCGCCGGTCAGCGCGGGCACCAGCCATTGCAGGCAGGCGAGATGTCGCTGCGCGGTGGTGATGTCGACGGGGTGCTCGGTCGCCTTCTGCGCGTCTTCCGGACGGTCGGAGGAGGCGAGCTTGATCTTCCTTCCGAGTACGCCGCTGTATGCGGTAGCGGCCAGCGCGGCCCCAGTGAGCACCGTCTTGACCAGGGTGGAGGTCGCCACGCCCTGCTGGACGGCGACCCGGGGCGCGTTCACCGCGAGCAGGCCGCCGGCGCCGACCAGGTGGCAGCCGATCGCGGCAGCGTTGACCGGGCTCCACCTCTCCCAGCCGCAGGCCGCGATCCGCGCGGTCTCCCGCTCGCCACTGCCTTCAGCCCGGGCGGCGCCGTTCAGACCGACCGCGCCCATCAGGGAGCCGCCGAACCACGCGGCCAGCCCCACATCGTGCAAGCTCCGCAAGACCGTATGGCGTTCGGACATGCTCCCGGCTCCTTGGATAGCGCTCACACAGCGGCGCCCGCCGGTGTTCCCCCACCGTGACCCACCGCGGCCGCCGCCGCCATCGCGGCTGGTACGAACGGGCGGGCAGAGCCCACAAGGTGCCGATCTGACAGCGAAGAATCCACGTTTCGGGGCCCGGCCATGGCTTATGACCCGGGGCGGCCTGCCTGGTTAGTGGCGGCCCCGTGCTGTATGACGGCGCTGGCCGGGTGGGCACCTTGCCGTGTTCCTCGATCTGTACGTGGAACTGCGACAGACCGATCGCGGTCTCCCAGTCGGAAAGCGTCCCCATTTTTGACGGGCGGAAGCGGTTCCCCGCACGCGTTGCGTTGTTGATGGAAAACAAGGTGGGCAAATCGCCCGGGCGGGGACGCTGTGGGAGGTGGTGAGGGCAGTCCGGTCCAGTGCCCGATGGCGCCGGCAAGGACGACGAGCTTCAGCCTTCGAACACTGCGCGAGGGCATACCTGTTGCAGTACAGCGAGTACCGTCCATCTTCTTGTCTCGAACCGTCAAGGCGCAATCGGCACCAACCGCTCTCTCCCGGAGCCGCGCCCCTGCACGGCCGCAGTCGGGACCACGAACGTCCCGTAAATGATCTGCCGGCGCCCAAACCGTAGGTGCAACGACCTCGGCCCCCCGTCGCTTCGCCGCAGCGGGGGGCCGATCCCAATGGCGCGAGTGCCTGGCGGGTTCCGGACCGTGGCCCTCGGGCTCGCACCCCCGAGCCTGCCCGGTCTCGATTACAGGCGCACGCGGAGGGCGCTCAATGGGTGACGTGGAGTATCCGACGCGGCCTAGCCAGGGCGGCGCCGGACCTCTCTCCGGGCGGCCCTGCCCCGAAGGCGCCGAAGCTGCCGATGCGCAGGCAGGGCCGCAATTCCAGGATGCGCCGCCATTCGCCCAGGGTCATCCTGAGCGAATGGACCACCGCGTGATCGTGATGCCCGTGTCACCGAGCGGCGGCCGGCAGGTTCGGACGGAGGAAGAGATCCTCGGCGTCGCCTTCAACGCGGACGATCTGCTGGAGTTCCTGCGTCGCGCCGGTCTCGACCCCGACACAGTCGACATCACCGACCCCGAGCTCATCGACTGGCGCGACGAGGGCCCGGCCGTCTGGCAGTAGCAACCCCGCCGCAGCCATGCATGGCGAGGGCTCACGCCCGAGCAGCCCCGCCCGATAGGCGTGCGCGACTCATATACGAACGGGGCTGCACATCAAGACTGAGCGCTGGCCCAACCGGACGCACCCTGACTCGCCGCAAGCCGGCTGCTGCGGCGTTTAGTCCCGCAGTTTGACCATCATGCGGGCCGCGGCCTTGTCGCTGGCGTGCCCTTCCAGCGCCGCCCATTCAGCAACGTCGAACGGCCAGCCGGCATTGGCGTAGGCAATCACGACGTGGCGGCCGTCCTGGCGCACGCGGTGCTGCGCGTCCCCGGGCCCGGTGCCGGCGATGACGACGGCGGCGGCCGAGGCGGGCGTACGGCACTTGAGCCGGGCTTTGGGCATGACCAACGCTCCCGTAATCGTCTGGTGAAGCGTGCTGCACAGGAGCGTAAGTGCACGTACGGCCTGGTGCGCTGCGGGGCCGCGCGTTGAAGGGTCTCGGGCGGCCTTGACCTTTGACCAACAAATCGGGTCACGTTATCCGCCCAGCAAAGTGCCGCCCGGGTGGAGCAGCGAGGGGAGCGAGCCCCCAAAGCCACCACTTGTAGGGCCTGCACCCGGGAAACCCGCAGCCAAAGCCGAGGACGACCAGACGCTGGGCCTGCTCCAGGACGGAATGCGGGTGAGGATGCACCGCAGGGGTAGTCGCTTCTCGATGGACATACCGCACAAAGTGGAGTGAAGAGATGCCAGCAGGGTCGAACCGCAAGCGCGAACGGCAGTACGAGCACATCAAGGAGAGTGCGAAGGAGCGCGGCGAGAGCGAGAAGCGTGCCGAGGAAATCGCCGCGCGCACGGTCAACAAGGAACGCGCCCGGGCCGGCGAGTCCTCGACCGCCAGCCGCAGTTCAACCGAGGACGTGCCCTCTGGGCACCGCGGCGGGCAACGGTCGGGCAAGGGATCACAGGGACCGACCCGCGACCAGCTGTATGCGGAGGCCAAGCGCCGGAACATCGACGGCCGGTCCCACATGAACAAGGCCGAACTCGAGCGCGCTCTCGACAAGTAGCCGATGAGCGGAACCAGCGGTCAGGCACGCACGGCACAGGCGCACCACCGCCCATTCAACGCCGGCATACGGAGGGCACCATGCTCATCCTGGGCATCATTCTGCTGATCATCGGATTCCTCACCGGAATCTCGATTCTGTGGACCATCGGCATCATCCTGGTGGTCATCGGCCTCGTGCTGTGGGTCATGGGAGCCTTGGGCCACGCCATTGGCGGACGACGGCACTACTGGTAGATGCCTGGATGCTCAGGCGACCTTCCTGGTATGGCAGGAAAGCCTCCGCGGAAAGTCGCCTCCGCGCCGCCGCCGCCGATGACCTTCGCGTGGCAGAAGGCCTGCAGCATCAACACGATTCGTGGAACGACCGAGGCCGACGTGCTGCGCACTGCCGGATTCGACGCACCGTGGATCAGAGCACCTCACGCCCGGCCGCTGAGACAAGGTGGCGAAAGGTTTCGTGGTGAGAACGGAAGACCTACTGGGGATGCTGAGCGGGCTGCTGGGCGCCGGTCACCTGGCCAGCATGGAACAGCTCCCGGGCTTGGTGGCCGAGCACGCGGCCGTTGCCGGTCTCCAGGACGTCCGCGTCTATGTGGCGGATCTGCGACAGCAAATGCTGCGGGAACTGACCGGGCGGGGGGTCAATGCCGGGCAGGATGGTGATGAATTGTCCATCGAGACCACCTTGCCAGGGCGGGCGTTTCGCCTCACACGGACCATGGCGGAGCCTGGATCTGTGGCGGGGCTGCAGCGGCACTGGGTTCCCGTCCTCGACGGTACCCAGCGCCTGGGTGTCCTGCGGGTGGATGTCCCCGATGCCGAGGCGCTCGAAGCGGCCCGCCACCTTGCCTCGCTGGTCGGCCTGCACCTCGTGAGCAAACGGTCCTTCAGCGACTCCCACGCCCGTCTGGTCCGCAGCGAACCGATGAACATCGTCGCGGAGATGCAATGGGCGCTGATGCCGCCCCGGACTTTCGCCAACGGCCAGATCGTGGTCTGTGCCGAGATGGAGCCCGCCTACCGTGTCGGCGGTGATGCGTTCGACTACGCACTGGCCGGTGACGTACTGCACCTGGCGGTGTTCGACGCCATGGGCCACGACACCGCAGCTGGACTGACGGCGAACCTGGCGATGGCTGCCTGCCGAAATCAGCGTCGTCACGACGCCGGCCTGGTGGCGATGAGCGAGGGCATCGATCAGGTGCTGATCGAGCAATTCGCGCATACCCGCTATGCCACGGGTGTGCTGGCCGACCTGAGTCTGTCCACTGGCCGCCTGACGTGGGTCAATCGCGGCCACCCCCCACCGGTGCTGATCCGCGGCAACCGTTCGGTCACCATGTGCGTCTGCTCCCCCTCCCACCCGATGGGCACTGGTCTCGGCCTTCCCGTGAACCTGTGCCATGCGCATCTACAACCCGGTGACCGCCTGCTGCTGTACACCGACGGCGTCACCGAGGCGCGGGACGCGAAAGGCCAGGAATTCGGGCTGGACCGGTTCACCGAGTTCATCATCCGCCAGCAGGCCGAGGACCTGCCAGTTCCCGAAACGCTGCGCCGTCTGATGCACGCCGTCCTCAATCACCACCGCGGGCGCCTCCAGGACGATGCCACCGTCCTGATCTGTGAGTGGCATGGGCCGTACCCCGTGCCTGGCGCCGAAAGCAGGGTAATCGGAGGAGCATCGCACAACCCCAGGGGGCCGGAAATTTCTTAAGAGGGCCGGTTGCCATCGCCCCTCGGCGTCCCGACTTCTGCTGCCACCACATTCGACCACTTCGAACTTTGGCTGTCCCTGCGCAGAAACCAGCGCCGCGGTTGGCGGCTTTGGCGCGAGACCTGTACCTGCGTGGCGCACGGCTCGGCCCCCACCACACCACCGTGGCGGGGGCCGGCTCATGGGCAGAGGACTCCGCCGGGGGATGAACGAAGCCCTCAAGCAACAAACACCACGGTGGCCGGTCCCGGCGGGAGGCGCAACCGGTGGGCCTCCTTACGGGTGACCTCCAACGGATAATGACGGGCGGGCCCAGCGTGGAGACCCGGGACCATGCGCCCGTTCTCTTCTACGGGAGACTCCGCTCCGAGGGATCACTCACCCGCGGAAGCGAGGCCACTTCCAGGCCCGGCGAGGGGCAGTGGTTCCGACCAGATGCAGAGCCGGGGGTCGCCGCGTCCGCATCGACAGAACGATCCTCTGGGGACACAGCGAGAGCCGTTGCCATCGCATCCCCGCCGGACGGACACGGGAAAGACTAGGACTGACTCCTTCGGCATGTGACCAACCAGGCCACCAGGGGGAAATGCTTCGGCGCTCGGCAACAGCGAGGCAGAGGTTGGGTACAAAACGGCCCCCGTCGAGGCACAATTGAGGCCGAGTGGCGAAGACGTAATTATTTGATCGCTTGACTACTGTGCGGCGCCTGCCAGGCCTTACGCCTTACTCCCTGTCAGAATTCGCACAGCCATCTGCCATAACGGGTTAACGAAGAAGGTCTATGCCTATGAGGCTCATCAGTGAACGCGGGGGTTATTCGCGACTCATGCCGGGTTTCGGCACAGAGCTGAACTGGAGGCCCTACGTTGGTGCAGCAATCGCTGTAGCCGCCGCAGCAGCAACAGGTGCTGCAGCCGTTGACACGAACAGTGCCTGGTACCGGGAACTACCGAAACCGCCGTGGCAACCGCCGTCATGGGTGTTTCCGACAGTCTGGACGCCGCTGTACGCGACCATCGCATGGTCGGCGGGACGGACCTGGAACCGGGCGAGCGAGCCAGAGCGCAGGAACTTGGTAGTCGCGCTGACGGTGAACCTGACTTTGAACGCAGCCTGGAGCTGGAGCTTTTTCGCAGCCCGCAGCCCACGCGCTGGCTTGGCCAGCAACCTGCTGTTGGACGTCAGCAACCTCCACGTCATCCGCACCGTATCCCGCAGCGATCGGCGAGGTACTGCCGCCCTCCTGCCGTATGCAGCTTGGTGCTGGTACGCCACCGCCCTCAGCGCCGCGATCGTCCAACACGACCGACGTCCCTGACGCGTAAGGCCTCACCTACTATTTCATCGTGGCGATTCGCACCGACGATCATCGATCGTCCCGCTTTTCCTCGTCGTCTTCGTATTCCTCGTCTTCGTATTCACCTTCTTGCAGTTCGTTGTCGTCTTCCTCCCCCTCGTCTTCGTCTCCGTCGTAGTACTCACTCTCGCCTTCATCTCCCTCCTCATATTCCATGTCCTGATCATCGGCGTAGACGTCGGCGCCTTCGTCGGCGCCTGCGTCCTGCTGCTGCTCCTCCTCGACGGCTTCCTCGTGTGTGCGGACGATTTCACCGTCACGGATTTCACCCCGCCAGGCTTCCGGCTCCTCGTCGGTCAAGGTGACGTAGCGTTGGAAGTGCTTGAAATCCAGCCTCAGCCGCCGCCCTTGAGCACGCCAGATGTTGGCGGTCTTCTCGAAGAAGCCGGAAGGGTAGTACTCGACGACCAGTACGATGCGGGTGAGATTGGGTGTCATTTCATGGAAGCTGACGCAGCCACGGGTGGTGCCCTTGGCTCCCTCCGAGGTCCACACGATACGTTCGTCCGGTATCTGCTCCTGGACTGTAGCCTTCCAACCACGCGTTGAGGGACCGACTTTGACCTTCCAGTCGCTGTCGGCGTCCTTACCCTTCGAGACGCTGCGCACGCCCTTGGTGAAGCTGCTGAACTTCTCGTACTGGGTCCAGTGGTCGTAGGCGTCACGGATAGGTATGCCCACGTCCTGCACTTCGATGATGTTCATGACCTTGGTGGTGCCGGACTTACGTCCCTTCCCGCCGCCTCCGCCACCGAACGTCTCCTTGACCTTGCCGACCACACTTTCCTTCACACTTTTCGCCTTCTCGCCGACCAGAGCCTTGACCGGTGAGTCCCCCTGGAGCATCCGAAAACCGGCCTTTGAGAGCACGCCACCGTTCTCCGCTACCCCCGAGAGTCCGTCGGTGAGGTCGCCCAGCTTGCCGCCGGCTTTGCCCGCAAGGTTTTCCGCCTGGGCTCCCACGAACTCCTTGAGCGCTCCGCGTAGCTGGTCCAGTCCCGAGCCCTGCCCATTTTCGGTGTCACGTGCCGTCCCGACCATGCGTCTACCTCCGCGGCCCTGGAGATGCCTTCTTCGCCGTCGCCTTCTTCGCACCGCTCGTCTTTGCGGTGGTCCTCTTCGGCGACGCCGAGGACCTTCTCGCCGTCGACGTCTTTTTCGCGGGCGCTGCCTTCTTCGCCGCTGCCTTCTTCGCGGGGGCCCTCTTCGCGGGGGCCGACTTCTTGGCAGGTGTCTTACGGGCGGCGGCCTTCTCAGGACGACCGCGACGACGCTGGGCACTCGCAGCGTGCTCCTCGTCCGGCTCCTTGGCGGGACGGCGACGGCGACGGGCGGGCTCTTCTTCCTGCTGGTGCTCGTCCTCCGGCTCTTCCTCGTACTCGTCCTCTTCCTCCTCAGGTTCTTCCTCATCTTCTTCGTACTCGTCCTCAGGCTCATCCCGTTCTTCGTCGCGCTCTTGGTCCTCCGGCTCCTCCTCCTCCTCTTCCTCGTACTCGTAGTCGTCCTCGGGCTCTTCGTCTTCGTCGTGCGGCTCCTCTTGGCCCCTGCTGCCTATGCGTTCGGTGCGCTGATGCAAGGAGTCGGCCAGATCGGCGAGTTTGCGGTCGGCCACCGCGCTCACCGCCCTGCGTCCGGCTTCGAGGGCCTCACCGCGAAGCTGCTTGTTGAGGTCGTCGAACTGCGGAAGCTCACGCAACCGCTTGACCCCTTCCACAAGCAGCTGTTGCGGCTCCAGCCCGAAACGGCGACCTGCCAGGTAGGTCGCCATCGCGAACGCGACCCGCCCCTTCTTCGTCCGCCCCAGGACGTAGCCGCCGAGAACCGCGGCAGCAAGAGCGGCCTTGGGTACATCAGCCATTGTTTTTCCCTTCAGGGGCTGCCGAGCAGGGGCTCCGGCTGGCGAGTGGCACCCATGTATGCGGGCCGTCTACCTCGCAGGTGGAGTGTGCGATGGAGCAGCAGCCGTTGACGTGCTCGTCTCTCCGCCTCTTTCCAGTCTGAGCGGTGATCTCAGCAGACGCATGCGGGAAGAAGTCCCCCACCAATGGAGGCCACGCCGAGGGCACGCAACCGGCGCTGTCCGGGCGGCCGGCCATGTCGTGAGCTCGGTCCCGGATGCGCCAATAGGAGTCGTACAACCCTCGGAGAACGACGAGTTCTTTTACGCATAGCGCGCAGTAGGGGTGGAGTCGGGCGCCGAGGGGCCGGGGCTGGAGGCGGAGTTCGATACCAACACGTTGAGACGGACGTTGCGGAACCGACACGCGGCCTGGACTACGAGGGACAGCGACCCGCAGCGGCGACCGAAGGTGGGTGGCTGGGTCCTCACCTCACCACAGTCGAACGTGTGCGCGAACTACGTCACGCGGTGGAGGTTCCAGGCTCCCAGAAGCCCGGGGACGTCCCCGCGTGCCTCGATGCATACCCGCCCCAGCCGAAGTGGTGTGGCGGGCTGCGTTTCGCGGGCCGCGTACCGGGACGGCGGCGCGGACCCACCCCCGGACCTGCTGGATGGACGCCGACGGCTGCCCTCGGCAACCGGCAGCTCCGACGTCTGCCACGTGGAAGATCGGCACGCCGACCTCCCGTGCATACTCGGGCTGTTTTGCGGCCCGTTGGCCGGGAAGCCGAACTAGACATGCTGAGGAGTGACTTCGGTGGATATGCCTGATGACATAACTCCCGCTCCGGTGACCCAGGAGCTTCCGATACCCGACTACAAACACTTGCCGCGGATCTCTGTCGAAGGCCGGGTCGGCACACTCGACCAGGACGGCGCGCAGAAGGTACTGCGGTACGAACGCGAACACCGGGACCGGACCCCGGTCATCCAGCTGCTCATCGCCCGACTGCAGCAGCTCCGCACCGTGGACGACAAGACCCGCTGACACGCCCCGCGGATGCGTTCGAGGCGTAGCGCACCCCTGTGTGATGCCCGTGCTCTACCGGTCACCTATGACTCCCTAGCCGGCACTGTACAAGCAGGGCGTGACCGGGGAGTCGGGTGACCACAACACACGTCCTGGGGTGGGTCAGTGGACATGCTTGAGCGGAACGCCTGGCCTGCGACCGGGAGTCGCTCTGGCTGAGCCATCAAGCAGCGCCGCCCAGCGCGTACTGGAACGCTTGGACGGTGGGCGATCCGAATCCGACGATCTGGGACCGCTGCCTACGGCAAAGTCGCAGCGTATGCCCGATCGGCAACGAGGACGGCGGGCACAAGGTCAGCGGGGACGCGGTCCAGGCCCTCAACGACGTCGGCTCTTCCCACTGGGCCGCCGACGCGGTCACGTGGGGACATGCTCGCCCAAGATCGCCCGGTGAGCTGTGGCGCCGCGGTCAAGCGGACACAAGTCTGGCTGCGTGCGGCATCGGCGTAAGCAGGTCGCGATGTCGATCGCGGGTGCGCAATGCAGCAGGGCCGGCGGGTGTCGGCCGGCCCCTGCCGCCAAGGTCGGTCAGGACCTGCCGCGTCCGGTGACGAAGTCCCTGGCCCGGTCGACGAGACCCGCGCCGGGAGCCAGCAGCTTGTTGCCCGGAGGGGTGTCCGGTGCGCTCGGGTGCGGCCTGGTGGGCGCGACCTTCTTGGCCCGACGGACCTGATCGCCCAGTTCCGTCAGCTGTTCGGGGGTACAGGCCTGGGCCAGGCTGGGGAAGAGCTGCTGTTCCTCCTCGCGCACGTGCTCCGTGACGTCGGTGATCAGCTTGAGCACCAGGGCGTCGAACCGCGCGTCGTCCACGTCGACGTCCTCCAGGTCCTTCAGGACCCTTTCGACCTCAGCGTGCTCCTCGATCTCCTTGTCGGCCATCGGCCCGCCCCCGGGCACGTGCTCCCGGACCGCCGGGTACAGGTACATCTCCTCGGCGACCGAATGCCGTACGAGCTCGATGGTCAGGTCGTCGAGCACGTCACGGCGCTGCTTGTCGCCGACAGGAAGGGCCTGGAGGCGAGCGAAGTACTCCTCGACCTCGCGGTGGTCCGCCGTGAGCTCTGCGATGACGTTGCCGCCGTGTCCCATCACGATCTCCTTCTCGGGCAGAGACGAACGCTTCCTCAAAGGCGGCTTCCCGATCTCGCCGAAGGCACGCACGCATCCCTCGGCCGGCGGATCGTGCACGGCCCACGCCCTGTCGACGAGCCCCGGCGTGAGCAGTACGTCAACGGCGGTGCGCGCGAGAGCCTCGCCGGCCGCGAGCATTGCCGCGCGACCCCGCGGACCGGCTGCGCCGTAGGCAAACTACGCTGTGTGATCCGAAGCCGGCGAGCCCGGCGGATGGCGACGCACGATGGTTGACGTCACCGGTGTCGGAAGAGCCGAGCCAGGCCCCCGGAACCGGTTCGCTGAGGTCCAGACCCTGCCGGGCGAGATGGCTGGAAAAACGGCCGGACACGCGACGCGGACCTGGGCTGATGCCGTCAGAGGGCCCACCGCCAGTTGTGAACAGCGGGGTGGAACATCGGCGCGGCATCGACGCCTTCGAAAACACCCTCGTCGGTGAGTACGACCTTGCCGCCACCGCACTCCTCCGCCGGCGTGCCCCTCAAAGGAGAGTTCCGGCGATCGGTGCAGCGAGAGGGCAACGTCCCAGGGCGCCAGCCCCTTCCCTGATCTCCTGGCCGAGCAGGTCGTGCACCTCGTTGAGCGGCTCCGGCACCACGGCCTCCAGGGGTTTCACAGCCGTCACCACCCAGAACGGCCGTCGTGATCCCGCTGAGTAGGCGGTCGCACCAGGGTGGGCGTATGGAGGGTCAGCAGGCCGCGCAAGCACAGTTCGTCGAGAACCTGCAACAGCAGGGGACGGCCGCCGTCAGCGTGCTCTCGCACGGGTGCCAGCCTGCCTTCTAGGCTTGGGCCTCGGGGCCGCGGCACACCGTGCGGCTCTGGTTCATCGGACCGGTGAATGCACACTCGGACCATCGGCACCAGCACGCCCCGTGCGGATAGGCCGTACGGGCGAAGCCTTCTGTACCTGGTGAGATCCGCCCTCAGTCCTCGGCGAGCCGGATCCGGGCCCAGAGCGGGAGCACGAACCAGCACAGCAGGTACCAGAGCAGGACCGCCGCCACCAGCCACGGCACGAATGCGTCGTGGGTGGCCACCCGCAGCACGAGCAGCAGGGCCGAGGTCATGGTGGCCAGCAGCAGGACCAGCCCGGCGAACGTGAGCCGTGCCGCCCAGCGGACGGCTTCGGGCTTGATGCGCCGTCCCGACACCAGGCGGTGGAAGGACACCGGGCCGATCAGCGCCCCCGTCGCGCAGGCTCCCAGGACGACCGTGACGATGTAGATCGCCTTCTCCGTGTCCCCGAGCCGCGGATAGTGCGGGGTGAACACGACGGTCAGCAGGAAGCCGAAGAGGATCTGCACCCCCGTCTGCGCGACGCGCACCTCCTGGATGAGCTCGCCCCACTGCCGGTCGGCGCGCTCCTCCCGGGTCTCGTCGCGCCCCCGCCCCGAGGGGGGCGTCTTGCTTCCAGAGTTCATGCGGCCCTCCCCGGTTCCAGCGATGTCGTCCCTCCCGCCGCGTGTACCCCCGAACCCCGCGACTACCGTTCGATGGCGCGTCATCCAGTCGGTGTCTCCGCTCACGGGCAAGCAGGAAGGCTGGTACAGGGATGGTCGCGGTGCCTCGATGTGGACGACCGGCATGAAGGGACCCGAATCAACGGCAGCACGGACGCGATGCTCTCTGGGACGACGACGGTCGGACCATCGCGCACAACCCGTGTGGCCGGCCTCGTCGTCACCGGGAATAAAAATGGCGCCCATCATGTGGTCAGCGAGTCTCCGGGGCGCAACCGGTGGACGGTCGGTCCTTCGAAGCCGCCACACGCCGTGTGCGTCGACGGTGGCTGGTGTCGCACCACGGAAAAGTACGGCTGCGGCGGCATGCGCAGACGGCAACGAGGAAGCGGTCGGATCGCAGGAGCTGGCCGTCACTGAGAACGACCTCGACGGGACCTTCGATGAGGATCGGGCCATCGTCGGTGATCGTCACGCGAGTTGGGACGGATTCACCCCTGGTGCTCACCACGGATCACCACCAGTTCCTCATTCTGCGTGCCGTGCGCTATCAGCCCCTGCTCCTCCAGCCAGCGGGCACGGCGGCGCAACACCGGCCCGAACGGGATGCACCGGCGCTCGGAGACGGCGGCACGGAGTCCGGCACGGCGCAACCGGCTCAGGGTGTCCTCGACGCCGCACAGCCCTGAGTGCACCAGGAGCAAGACGCCGCCCGGGGCCAGCAGGGAGGGGGCGTCGATGCAGATCCTGTCGAGCAGCGCACGGCCATCACGGCCGGCGTCCCAGGCCAGCGCGCGGCCGCGTCGTGGCAGGCAGGCCAGCGGTGACGGAAGGTACGGCGGGTTGGCCATGATCAGGTCGAAGCTGCAACCGATGACCGGCCTGGTGAGGTCGCCCCGCAGGACCCGGACGCGCATGCCGTTGATTCTGGCGTTGAACCATGTCGTGCAGACCGCGCGCAGAGCGGCGTCGACCGCCGT
This sequence comes from Streptomyces sp. NPDC088733, assembly GCF_044751185.1. Lineage (NCBI taxonomy): Bacteria > Bacillati > Actinomycetota > Actinomycetes > Kitasatosporales > Streptomycetaceae > Streptomyces > Streptomyces sp. NPDC088733. The sequence continues at coordinate 25,735 of NZ_JBIVLH010000043.1, read as the reverse complement.
CACGTGCGTACCTCTGCGCTCCGCCGCCGTCATGGCGAGCGCGCCGGAACCGGTCCCGAGATCGAGGACGTTGGCACAGTCCGGTAGCGGTTCGCGCTCCACAGCATCCCGCAGGAGGAGAGTGTCGTCCTGAGGCCGGTAGACCCCCGGCAGGCGCAAAAGCCGCATGTGTGGATCACTACCCGGACGTCACCGGTCAAACGTGCGCTCGGGTCGGGCGCGGTCAGCGCCACAGCGGACTGCTGTCGAGGGAAGCCAGCATGTTCCGGGGGCTCCGGTAGACCGCGGCCGCGCCCGCCTCCTCGAGTTCCGCTCGTCCGATGCCGCCGGAGAGCAGCGCGACGCAGGGCACCCCCGCCTTACCGGCGGCTTCGATGTCCCAGACGGTGTCGCCCACGAACACTGCTCGGCCGGCCGGGACACCCGCCCGCTCCAGGGCCTGCGTCACGAGGTCGGGAGCCGGTTTGCTCGCGGAAACGTCGTCCTTGCTGGTCGCGTCGGCGATGACGTCATCGGCGTCGAGCGCGGCCCGCATGACCGCGAGCTCGTTGCTGTCGGCCGATGTGGCCAGCACGACCCGGAAGCCCCTGGCCGCGACCGCGCGCAGCAGGTCCGCGGCGCCGTCCAGAGGAGCGAGCGCCGGACCATAGGCGCCGTAGAGGGCCTTGTGTGCGCCGCTGATCGCGTCGTCGCCCCGGCGGTCGCGGGTCTCTCCCAGCAGCCGGTCCAGCAGATGGTCGGAGCCCATGCCGATGGCGTGGTGGATGTCAGCCATCGACACGACACATCCGGCTTGCCGGAACGCCTCCCACCACGACACGACGTGAAGGTAATTGGTATCCACCAAAGTGCCGTCCATGTCGAACAGGGCGGCACGCTCAGCCTCGTCGCTCATGCGGGGCTCCCTCCCGCTGGATGAAAGGTTCACGCACGGCGACTACCCTCCGCGCATCCGGATAGACGTGACCGGCATGGACTCCCGGCGCTGGGGCATGCGCCCCCGTACCCGAGCGTGGAGGGGAGTCGCGAGATGACCACGGTCTCCGGCATCAGCGGTGAGCCTGCGGTCCCATCAGCGCGCGGACCGCTTTCCGCACTCGTCACGGACGCACTGACCAGCGGACCGCCTCCGCGCCCGCTACCCGCCCCGGACGCAGAATGCGAACGGACCGATCCATACGGCGACGATCTTCAACTGGCCTTGCATGTGTGCTACGAGCTGCACTACAGGGGGCTCGCCGACGTCGACGCCTCCTGGGAGTGGGATCCGGCGCTCCTGCGGTTCCGCGCGGCCCTGGAAGCGGCCTTCGAGAGCGCCCTTCGCGCCGACACCAGGGGAGTCGGCAGCGCTGCGGACCTCGAGGCCGAACTGGACACGATGCTCGTCGAACCCGTCGACGGCACCAGCGTGGGGCATTATCTGCGTGACCGTGCGGATTGGGACCAGCTGCGTGAGTATTTCGTCCACCGCTCGGTGTATCAGCTCAAAGAGGCGGACCCGCAGGCCTGGGTGATCCCCCGACTGGCCGGTCGCGCCAAGGCCGCGCTGGTCGCGGTCGAGTACGACGAGTTCGGAGCAGGGCGCGCCGAACGTGTGCACGCACAGCTCTTCGCCGACCTGATGCGGGATGCGGGACTCGATCCGGTCTACGGGCACTATGTGGACAGCGTGCCCGCCGTCACACTGGCCACCGTGAACCTGGTATCGCATCTGGGCTTGCACCGCCGCCTGCGCGGCGCGCTCGTCGGCCACTTCGCCGCAGGAGAGATCACCACCGCTCCCAGCGCACGCCGCTTGGTGCAGGCCATCGACCGCTTGGGCGGGGGCGCCGCGTGCCGGCACTTCTACGCCGAACACATCGACGCGGACGCGGTCCACGAGCAGGTCATGCGGCGCGACGTCCTGGGTGACCTCGTCGCACGTGAACCCGCGCTCACACCTGACATCGTGTTCGGGGTGCGCGCCGCCGCGCTGCTGGAGGAACACCTCGAAACCCATGTGCTCGACGCATGGCGCACCGGACGCTCGTCGCTGCGCCTGCCCCTGCCCGATCACTCAACGCGGCGACAAGCGCTGTGGAGTTGAGTGGCCGGCGACGTCGCGCGGCGGACCGCTTCCGGCGGTGTTCACGCGGTCTCAGGGACGCATCAGCACCTTGATGGCACCGTCGGCCTTCTTCTGGAACATCTCGTAGGCCTGTGCCGCCTGCTCCAGCGGCATGTGGTGGGTGGCGAAGGAGTCGACGCCCAAGGGGTCGTCGTCGTTGAGCAGCGGCAGGATCTCGTCGCTCCAGCGGTGGACGTTGGCCTGTCCCATGCGCAGCTGGATCTGCTTGTCGAACATGGTCATCATCGGCATGGGGTCGCTCATCCCGCCGTACACGCCGCTCACCGATACGGTGCCGCCGCGCCGGACCATGTCGATGGCCAGGTGGAGCGCGCCGAGGCGGTCGACGCCCGCGTACTCCATCAGCTTGGCTGCCCAGGCCCGCGGCAGGAGGCCGGCTGCCTGCTGCGCCGTCTTGCCCAACGTGCTGCCGTGGGCCTCGGTGCCGACGGCGTCGATCACGGCGTCCGGGCCGCGGCCGTCCGTGGCGTCCTGGACGGCGGCGACCAGCTCCTCCGCGTCGTCGAAGTCGTTCAGGTCGTACGTATCTGTCCCGTCCTGCCCTGCCCGCGCGAGCCGCTCGGGCACATGGTCGATGCCGATCACGCGGCCTGCTCCCAGATGGCGTGCCACGCGGCAGCTCATGGCGCCGATCGGTCCGAGACCGAGCACGGCGACGGAACCGCCGGCCGGCACTGCGGCGTACTCCACGGCCTGCCATGCCGTGGGCAGGACGTCCGAGAGGTAGACGAAGCGGTCGTCGGGCGGCCCGTCCGGAACCTTGATCGGCCCGAACTGGGCCTGCGGCACCCGCAGGTACTCGGCCTGGGCGCCGGGGACCCTGCCGTACAGCTTGGTGTAGCCGAACAGCGCGGCACCGGAACCGAACTCGGTGACCTGCGTGGTCTCGCACTGCGTGGGCAGGCCTTCCCGGCACATGTAGCAGGTGCCGCACGAGATCTGGAACGGCACCACGACCCGGTCACCGGGAGCGAGATCGGTAATGTCGGCGCCCACCTCCTCCACGATGCCCATGGGCTCGTGGCCGAGGATGTCCCCGGGTGTCATGTAGGGCGCCAGGACTTCGTACAGGTGCAGGTCAGAGCCACACAGGCCGGTCGAGGTGATGCGGATGACGGCATCCGTCGGCTTCTCGATCCGCGGGTCGGGCACCGTCTCGACCCTCACGTCACGCTTTCCCTGCCACACGGTCGCGCGCATGGTCGATCACTCCTCTCGGACATGGACCTCCGTCGGGGCGGAAGGGTCGCGTACCCGAGGGACGGCCCGCCAACCGCCTGTGGACCGTTGCGCCCGGAGCGTTAGGGAACGCGGCCTTCGGGCAGCCGACCCTTGGGGCGGCACTCGGCCGCCCGGCCGGGCGGGAGGCGGCACGCATGCGCGAGGAGCGGAGACCCTCAGCGGGCCGGACCGCGGCCTGGACGCACCCCCGCTGGAACGGGCACTGCGCGAGCGGGTTGACGGGGAGGTGCGCTTCAACGGCGGCACCCGGGGCGCGCACACCACCGACGGATCCAACTACCGCCAGGTGCCCAACGGTCTCGTGGTGCCGAAAACCCCGGACGTCGGTGCCGCGGCCATGCCGTGTGCGCCAGGTTCAGCGCGCCCCTGCTGTGGCGCGGCGGTGGGACGAGCCTGGGCGGGCGCTGCACCAATGGGGCCGTAATGCCGCCAGCACGCCCTACTGACCGACGACGCGGACCGCGAACTGATCCCTGGCAGGTCCGGGCCCGGACGTGCTTGACGAGGGCTGTTGCGGCCCGGCGCCCATGGCGGTGGGTGAGCTGGGCGGTTCTGCCCGTCGTGCGGGCCGCGGCCCCCCGAGGCCGTCGGGCTCGCCGACGGCTTCAGATGCCGCACCCCAGATCAAGCAGAGCGGCAGCGACCGGCGTGCACCTGCCCTGGGCGGACGCCTCGCCGAGCGGCCCGAGCGTCACGGCGGGACGGACGCGTGCCCGCAGCGGCCCTGGGGGCCCGGTCCTTCGGCCCGGCCTTGAGGCGCCGCTGACAGCCGGCAACACCGACGACAGAGGAAGGAAACCCCGTGTCGATCAAGGTCTCGGACTTCGTCCTGCAGCGCCTGCGGGAATGGGATGTGGAGCACGTCTTCGCCTATCCCGGCGACGGCATCAATGGACTGCTCGCCGCCTGGGGACGGGCGGACAACAAGCCGGTCTTCGTGCAGGCCCGGCACGAGGAGATGGCCGCCTTCCAGGCGGTGGGCTATGCCAAGTTCTCCGGACGGGTGGGGGTGTGCGCTGCCACCTCCGGGCCCGGTGCCATCCATCTGCTCAACGGGCTCTACGACGCGAAGCTCGACCACGTGCCGGTGGTGGCGATCGTGGGCCAGACCAACCGCAGCGCGATGGGTGGCTCGTACCAGCAGGAAGTCGATCTGCTGAGCCTCTACAAGGACGTCGCGTCCGAGTACGTCGAGATGGTGACCGTTCCCGAGCAGCTGCCCAATGTCATCGACCGGGCCATGCGCACGGCCCAGGCCCGGCGAACCGTCACTGCGGTGATCATTCCGGCGGACGTCCAGGAACTCGCATACTCCGAGCCCGAACACGCCTTCAAGATGGTGCCCTCCAGCCTCGGCATGTCCGCGTCGGCACCGGTACCCGACGACGCGGACCTGGCACTGGCCGCGGAGGTGCTCAACGCCGGCGAGAAGGTCGCCATCCTCGTGGGCCAGGGCGCCCGGGGTGCGCGGGCCGAGGTGGAGCAGCTGGCCGACACCCTGGGCGCAGGCGTGGCCAAGGCCCTGCTCGGCAAGGACGCCCTGTCCGACGAACTGCCGTACGTGACCGGCGCCATCGGCCTGCTCGGCACCCGGCCGAGCTACGAGCTGATGCACGGATGCGACACCCTGCTCGTCATCGGCTCCAGCTTCCCCTACACCCAGTTCCTCCCGGAGTTCGGCAAGGCCCGCGCGGTGCAGATCGACATCGACCCGTTCATGGTCGGGCTGCGCTACCCCTTCGAGGTCAACCTCGTCGGCGATGCGCGACGCACCCTGGCGCGGCTGCTGCCGATGCTGGAGCGCAAGGAGCACGGCAGTTGGCGCAAGAAGATCGAGAAGGACACGGCCCGCTGGTGGGAGGTCATGCAGCGGCGGGCGGCCGTCGAGGCCGATCCGATCAACCCCGAGCACGTCGTGCACGCCCTGGACGCTCTCCTGCCCGACGACGTGATCCTGGCGGCAGACTCCGGGTCCGCGGCCAACTGGTACGCCCGCCACCTGCGGATGCGCGCGGACATGCGCGGTTCGCTGTCCGGCACGCTGGCCACGATGGGTCCGGGGGTCCCCTACGTCATCGGCGCCAAGTTCGCCCACCCGGAGCGGCCCGCGGTCGCCCTGGTCGGTGACGGCGCGATGCAGATGAACGGGATGGCCGAACTGATCACCGCGGCGAAGTACTACGAGGGGTGGTCCGACCCGCGCATGGTCGTGGCCGTCCTGAACAACGGCGACCTCAACCAGGTCACGTGGGAGATGCGCGCCATGTCCGGCGCCCCGCAGTTCCTGCCCTCGCAGTCGCTTCCGGACGTACGGTACGCGGACTTCGCACGCTCGATCGGTCTGGACGGACTGCGGGTGGAGAAGCCCGCGGACGTCGAGGACGCCTGGCAGCGGGCGCTCGCCGCGGACCGGCCGTTCGTCCTGGACTTCCGTACCGACCCCGCCGTGCCCCCGATCCCGCCGCACGCCACGCTGGACCAGATCGAGGCCGCGGCCGCCTCCGTCCTCAAGGGCGACTCCGACCGGGCCGCCATGGTCCGTCAGGGCTTCAAGGCGAAGGTGCAGGAGATGCTCCCCGGCCGGAAGCAGCACGAGCCCGGAGACCGGCAAGGATGACGACCCCCTCCGCCGCAGCGGGACGGCCGGTGTACGTGGCGGACGCGGTGAATTGCCCCGCGTCCACCGTGCCCGCCCCCAGGCTGCGCGGTGGTCTCGCGGCCTGGCCCACGCTTCGGCATCGGCCCCGCCGACCACTGCGTCCCGCACTTGCACCCCACCCGGGGCCCCGATTCCATCTGAGGCGCCTCGAGTGGTTCTACGACCATGACCGCATCGAGGATTCCTTCTTTGACGGCACCCTCGACCCCGCCGGGGGCGCGAGCGTCCCCGGCGTCCCGGCGCACTTGGCCGCGGCCTGACCTGCCGGGACCGCAGGGCGAACGGCTTCTGGGCGACCGGAGGACTTGCGCCCGGGCAACCTCGCCGACAACCCGGCGGTCGAGTGCTGCACGGACCAGAGCGCCAGCGTGGCGGAGGAGTGAGCCCTGTGGCACAGCGTCGCCGACGCGATCAGCGTGCTCATCGGCGGAAACGCTTGCGAGCACCGCTTCTCCCTGTTCGGATACGGCTCCAACACTAGATTTCGCTGGGCGCTCCAGCGGAAAAGTGGGCGGTCCCGCTGCGCGGGCAATGGACTTGCCGGGGTGTGCGAGCGGGGCCGCACTCCTACCGTGCACCCGGATGGCTGAGGGTGCATCCGCTACAGCCAAGTTGCCGGAATGAGCCTTCTCCGCAAGCACCCATTCCAGCGTGGGGTTGTGCTCACGCGGCGACCCCCTCCGTCGAGCACTGCCAAGGCACCGTTGACGCAGCAATGCCACGACTCGTGGACCTATCGCGGAGACCCGCGGCCAAGCCCGGACGAGTTGCTCCGCTGCGCGGGGGCCGGTGCGCTCCCGCCGGACTCACAGAATCGGCCTCACAGTGTGCGTGGGCCTGGCAGGCTGGCGGGGTGGTGTACGTCGTGACCGTGGATACCCGCATTCCCGCCGGCGGTGCGGAGATGGACGCCCTGCACCGGACCGGGGCGCTGGCACTGCTCAAAGAGGGCTTCGATGCGATCGAAGCAATCGAAGGACCGGACGGCATCGAGGTCGACCTCCTCGACAGCATCGTCGCCGTCCACCCCGGCGGGGCCATGGTGAAGGTGTTCGTGGAGGCGCCGGCATTGGAGTTCGCCGAAGAATCCGTGTCCGCGGCAGTCGCCGAGCTCCTGGACAGGTCAGAGCTCCTGGCTGACTGGACCATCGAGCGGTGTGCGGTCGAGCTCCACCCTGATCTGGCTCGCGAGAGCCTGGAAGCCGCGGATGGACCCGATGCTCCCCCTGACGACCCTGCGGCCCGACGGGCAATTCTCGGGCAGTCGCCTCAGGCTGGAGCCGAAACGGAGCCATTCGATGCCCAGGCAGACGCCGAAGAAGCTGAACGGTCAATGCGGTCCATGGCCACCGAGCTTCGGGCGTTCGGGCCCGGGATGTTCGGCTGCCTAACCGAAGAGGAGCTCCAGGACGGCGACCCGGAGTCGACCTACGACGAGGATTTCAGCACCACCGCCAGCGACGCCGAACTCGCGGCCGGCGCCCTGGTGTACGGCACGAGCTTGCTGGTGGATGAACTGTTCCAGGACGCCGAGACCCTGAGCCATGAGAACAGCAACGTCGCCGAGTGCGAGGGAATGATGTGGCTGCTGGATGAGCTGCCTGGCCGCTACGCCCTCCAATACAACGCTCAGTTCACCCGCCGTTTCCTGGTGACAGCCCTCGCCATGACGACCCGATTCACGGAAGGCACATTCCAACAGCTCAGCTGCGTCGCCGAAGAGCTGGCCCTGAAGCTGCTGCTACGGGAGGCGAGCGTCGTTCTTGACACGCACGGCCTTCTCAGCTCGGGAGTGTCGTCGGCACTCGACGTGTTCGCCAACGGCGTCTACGAGGACATGGACTTCGAGTGGCTCTACGACGACTCCATGGACGGCATCGACGAGGCCCCGGAGACAGCGTCCCTGGGCATCGCGCCGATGGATCTCGGCTCCTGGTTCACCCCGTTCAACAAAGGCAGGTACGTACACCCGTACGCCAGCAGCTAGAAGAAGAGCCGCTGGGGCGATTCGGAACCTGACCCGCCGGAGGCACGGCGCACTACCACTGGGTCCGAGCCGCCTGGCCTGCTTAGTCCGTCCCGTGCGACGCCTCTTCTGGGCCGAAGACGCACTCCAAAAGCTGTGCATGCTCCTTGGCAGCGTTCGCCGACCCGAGGCTGAGCGAGCCCGCCAGCGTCTCCCATGTCTCTCCCGCCTCGAGAGCGTCCTGGATGGCCTCGTGTTCCTGCTGCAGCAGCCACCAGCGCATGATCGAGAAATCATCCATGGGATCTTCGTGGCCGCGTCCTCGCGCCCTTGAGTCTCGGCCGAGTAGCTGGGTAAGCGCCCGGACACGTTCCTGCGTCCGACCATCCAGGGCCGAAGCATCAGCGGCGCGATCGCCCTCGACTCGACGGCCGGTGATGCGCCGCATGGCGCGCAAGGCATCGTCGGTCGAGACACCACTGTTCTTGTTCGTCATGCCCAGAAGTCTGCTCCGGCAGGGCCAGCACCCGGCTCACTTTCGCGACGAAACACACAAACGAGCACAGGATGGCCACGATAACCTCCGGCTCCGATAACCGCCGACTGCCCCCTCACCCGTATGCACCAATTGGAATGCGATTCGAATAACATGCCCTCAGGCTAGCCACATGCTGATTCCCGGGCCTCGCCTTCAAAGACTTGCGCTTGTTGCTCTGCTGGACCGCTGCCGGCGCACTGTCCTACTTGTTGATCGGGCAGGGTCCTGGTCACCCATGGCAGGCCAGACGACCAGCCCAGCCTCGTACGGGTCCGCAGCGTCGGCTCTCACAAAGGCGGGAACCGCCGGGACCGTCGCTGTGCACTTTGGATCTGTGGTCGGGCACATCTGGGCGTCGCATCCCCATCCCTCCTCAGGCCACCGGGTTGAGAGGCGACTACTCCTGGCCATCCCGGAGAGCCCCCTACCCGCGGAGCTCATCAGACACATCGCGGCTGCGGATCCCACCCAACCCGCCAGGTGGTGGACTCCGGCACAGCTGCGTCAGCCTGGGACTCGCGTCCTACCGCCAGAGCTACCGGATGTCGTGGATGGCTATTGGGACGGATGGCTACCTGACGGGCCCTTGACCCTCGAGTGGCAATAGTCTGCGCGTACCCTGCCGGTCCTGACTGATGAAGGCGCCGAGGCAGGGGCTTCCCTGAGGAACCGCGGTACACCCGGTACGGGAGCCACCTTCTCTCGAAGCGGCCCTGCCTACACGGGCTCGCGACAATGTCTGGCTGCCGTGGGGGACAGCTCAAGTAGGAAACTCCTACACAGGCCTGTCCCCCAAACCACTAGGACGCGGCAGTCGAGACGGGCAGACCAGAGGTCGACAGGCTTGCCGTCGGCATGGCCCAGGACTGTTCAGACAACATCCGCCCACCAGGACCTGTCCTCCTGACCCGACCTTCAGAAGTCCATCGCAACATCAACACGGGCCGGTCGATTCTGGCAGGCGCTGTGAATCCAGCCCTGTACGCAAACGCCGCACCAGCTACCCATCTGCCGCCCCCAGCCCTACCCGACCTTGCGCAGCAGGTTTCAACAGACATACACACGCAGATGCCTTCAACGAAACAGGCCTCACGTCCTGGAAAATCAGGCCTGGCACACAACCTGTCCAATTGGCGAGGCGGAATGGTTTCACAGCCCACTGTGCTAGCTAACCCAACAAACCTGCCCCTGTGTCACCCGTGCCTCGAGACAGGAAAAATGCAGACAGGGCCAAAAACAGGGGCACAGGTAATTTGCAGCGCTCTATGTACACCTCACCTGAGGTACTCGATCTTGTCGCCACATCGGGTGAATTACCCCTTGCGAAGGGGTTCCCCTGTGCCTTCTCATGGATACCGTTCTCACATGATTGAGGACCTTCCATGGGCGGAGTACGCCAGCGATCCGGATAAGTACGTCAAGATGCTCGAACAGGAGGAGGAAGCAACTCAAAAAGATCTCTTCAAGGTGCGCCAAAGGTTGCGACACGTTCGTCACCTCAAGAAGCAGAAGGACACCTTCGAGGACTGGAAACGCAACGGAGTGCCTGATCAGCGCAAGGCAGACGACCTACACTCGCCCGACTACGGCGATCCGGACGAGGAGTCCGGCTCAAGTGGCTCCCGAGGCCCCACTCGCAAGCAGCTCGTCAAGGAGTTGTTGGTCCAGGACCCCAGCCGCATTTGGAAGGTGGCCCAGGTCGTTGCCGCCTTGCAGGACGGAAACGAGAAGGCTCTCCGCGTCGCTATGGACGACATGTGGCGTGCCGGCATTCTCCACAAGCACCCCGGTGCGCTTTACCAGTACAACGTCGATCACGGCTAGCGTGCTCGGCACAGGCACCACTCCTGGCGAGAGCGCGTAAAAGGAAGGCCGCCACCAGGACTTACGCCTCTGGTGGCGGCCGACAGCAACGAACATTCCGAGAACCTTCCACAGAGCCGGATCAGTTCGTGCCACGCTTCACTTTACGGACGGCCGCGTGCCGCCGGTAGCGGGTTACGAGAAATGGTGCCGCCCTTCCCCCGAAGGGATGACCACCTCATGTTCGATCTCGCGTATTCAATGACTCTGCCCACCGCTGCCGTCGGAGCGCGCGTGATTACCGGGCGTACGTCATACACCGCGCCCAGGCCACAGATCCACGTCGAGCGCCTTCTCGAGGTTCGCGATCGTCAACAAGTCCGGCCACGCCTCCCCCGCGAGGGCCTTTGTGATCGTGTACCGCGCGACGCCGCTCTGACGGGAGAGTTCGGCAACGGACCACTGCTTCCCGTCGATCGCGGCCTGGAGCTTGGCAGCAAGCGCTTGGGCGACACGGGCCCCGTGGTGTTCCTCCATGACGGCCTCAGGCCATGTGCCGCTGATGCGATAAGCACGCGGTGGCAGTCTGCGGGCATCTCCTTGCGGCATGAAGTGCAGTCTGACTCATCCGGTCCTCCCAAGTCGCGTCCGGCCTCCACCTCGGATAGATGTTATTCGAATAGCACCCCGTCCGCTGGGGTGCTGGTGTGGCGGCATGTGATGAGTCAACGGATCAACTCCTATCGTCCGGCCGGTTCCCCCGCGGGGTGGAGCCGCGTCGGCGACGAGGTGCGCCGCGTGGTCCTGGCTGCTGACCCGCTGACGCCCTACAAGGCGCGCGAGTTGCTCACGGCGCTGGCGCAGTTGGCTCTCTTCTGTAACGGCGAAGGCCTGCCGGCCACGGCGGAGGTCTGGCTCTCGCGCGAGGTCATCGAGCGGTTCATCGCCGTGGGCTGCCCTCAGGTCGGGGCAGGAACGCGCGGGAACTACCGCACACGGCTGCTACGCCTGCGCGAGATCGTCATCGGTGGCGAGTGCCTGACCGGCGCTCCCGCGAAGCTCTCCGCCTCAACCGCGAACTGTCCCTACAGCCGCACCGAACTGGCCGACCTGTGGGGCTGGGCCGGCAGCCAGCCGACCGATGAACTGCGCTGGGGCTGCAAGACGTTGATGGCCCTGGGAGCCGGTGCAGGCCTCGACTCGCCCGAGATCATCCCTCTGCGTGCTCACGACGTACGCCGGCCCCTCAGCGGGGCAGGAGCCGTCGTCGTGGCCACCCGCGGCCGCCGGGAGCGGCTCATCGTGTGCCGTAGGCGCTGGGAGGGCGTCCTGGGTGCCGCGGCCGAGCGTCTGGAGAACCCTGGGACCGCCAGCTATCTGTTCCGGCCCAACTGCCACAGCCGCGGTACGAACACCGTGACGAACTTCCTATCCCGCACGCGGCGCAGCCACGACTTTCCACGCCTGGTCATGGGCCGCCTGCGCGCGACCTGGCTGCTGGAGCTCTTCGAGGAGCGGCTCCCGATCACCGTGATCGTCGCAGCCGCCGGTGTGGACACGCTCCACGGCCTGTCGCGGATCCTCCCCTTCCTGCCCGGGGTCTCCCCGACGGACGCCGCGGCCCTTCTGCGAGGCGAGCAATGACGGGCGGACGGACAGCGGCAAAGGACCGCCACGCGCGGCTGGCAGCCATGCGTGTCCAGCGCAACCACCTATCCGACGCGGACGTCGAGCCCGCCATCGAAGAAGTGGACGGCAGCTCGCTCGTCCCGCTGCTGGAAGAGTTTGTTCACCTCCCCCGTGGGCGCCATCGCCGGCTCCGCCTTCGCACCCTGCTGATCGGTCTCCACCTGTGCTGCCAGATCACCGGCGGAAAGATCATCCTGGAGCGGACCACGGACGTCCTCTACTTCCGCCTCAGCCCGGCCATGCGCACCCAACTCGAAATCCCTGACTACGAGGACAACGACTGGGGCTTCGAGGCCGCCTACGCCGTCGTACGCCGTCTGTTCCACGCCATGAAGACCGCAATGGACCCATCGCCTCTGCCTCCCAACAAGCACCTCACGCGCCAAGAGGCCCAGAGGCTCATCGACACGGCCGACCCCGCGGATCTCGCAGCGCGCGAGCATCGGCTGGCCTTGTTCACCGAGTTCGTACTCGACGCGTCCGTGGGCCCGCTCAAGAATCTGCTCGCCGAACTGACGGGCGGCGTAGCCGTGGATGCGACTCCCGTGCGTACCTACGCCCGCGGCCGCCGCACCAACGGGCCTGAACTGTCCACCGACCCCGATGCCGGTTGGTACGTACGAGAGGGCGACCACCGCGACCCAGACGCCTCGCCCCTCGCCGACGACGCAGAGCCCTCCCGGAAGTCGCGAAAGCTCTCAGGCATCCCGCAGAAGAAGCCCTCCTTGAGGAAGCGCTACCTCTTCGGCTTCGACGCCCATCTCGCCGTCACCAGGGACACCCGGCACGACAAGCCGCTCCTAGACGACGGCACGCCCGATCCCGAGGTCCCCCCGGCACTCGTCCTCGGTCTTTGCCTGGACAAGCCCGGAGAGCGGCCCGCATACAACGGATTGAAAACGATCTCCCGGCTCCAGAAGCGCGGCTACGCCCCCGGCTACCTCGCCGGCGACCGCGCCTACAACAACTCCGAACCGGCCGAATGGCAGTTGCCCGTCCGGGCCCTGGGCTACCAGCCCGTCTACGACTACCGCGTCGACCAGCTCGGCAACCAGGGCGGAACCCAAGGAGCAATCCTCGTCGAAGGCACCTGGTACTGCCCCTCCATGCCCCAGGCCCTCATCGACGCCACCGGCGACCTCCACGCCGGCCGCATCGACCGCGAGACCTGGACCGCGCGCATCGCCGCACGTAAGCCCTACCGCCTGATGCCCAAAGAACGGCAGGACGCCGAAGGCCACCAGCGCATGATGTGCCCCGCAGAGGCTGGCAAGGTCCAGTGCCCCCTCAAGCCCCGTTCCTTGGGCCGCGGCATCCAGCTCCCCCTCGTCGACCCGGAGCCAAGCCCGACCGGCCCCGTCAAGGTCTGCCGCCAGCGAGCCATCACCCTCGCCCCAGAAGAAGGGGCCAAGCACTGGCAGGCCCTGGACTACGGCGATGAACAGTGGCAGAAGATCTACTTCCGCCTCCGCAACAGCGTCGAAGGCTTCAACGGCTTCGCCAAGAGCCCACTCGCCGAATCCATCGAGTCCTCGCGGTCACGGCCCATCCGCGGCCTCGCCGCCCAGACCATCCTTCTTGTGTTCCAGATCGCCCACGCCAACAGACGCAAGATCACAAGATGGCTGGACAGCCTGGCCCTCAGCGGGGAACGACCCGTCAGGCGCACGAACCGCAGACGCAAGACGAAGCCCCTGGGCACCTGGACCCCGATCGGCCACCTGACGCCCGCCACCTGAGTGACAGGCATCACACCCAGGACATCACCTCAACACGGAAGCCCCCTCGTCGACCTGTGACGGCCGACGAGGGGGCTTCGACGTGTGAGGGACGTTACGTTCAGCCAACCCGACCTGCGGATCCCTAGATCAACGCGAGAAGCGGGCCCCGGGAGCGACTTTCGTCACTTCCGGAGGCCCGTTTCGTCGGTACCTCGTACCGGCCGCGAGAGCAGGTCCGCCACGAATCCCACCCGTGCGGCCCACGCGACCACTGCCAGCAGCCCGACCACTACAGCGAGCGCGGCTGCCAGCACCGCATACCGCCCGGGGTCTCCCGCGGCCAGCGGCCCCACGACTGTTGCCGTCATCAGTGCGGTCGTCGACTCCGGGCCGATGGACATCTGCCGGGACGACCCCAGCACCGCGTACAGCAGCAGCGGTGCCAGGGCCGCCCACAACCCCGCAACCGGTGGGACCCCGGCCAGGCCCGCGTAAGCCATGACCTGCGGTACCAGGTACGCAGCGACCGTCAGGCCCGCCAGGATGTCACCCCGCAGCCATGAACTGCGGTACCCGGTCAGTACCGCGACTCCGGGCAGGGTCCTGTGCCACCTCTGTGACTTCGGCATGCGCCCATCCTGGCCCGGAGACCTGAGACGGCGCGGACATCCGGGGGCGCAGGGCATGTCGGTACCCGCACGGCTGACCGGAGCCGACGCCTTCCCTCGGCAACGCTCCGGCTCTGTCGCCCTCGCTGCCGCGCAGGCACCGGCCGGAACTCGCCGTGCACGTCATCGACATCGTCGACCTGGCACGACTGCTGCCCAACGACGAGCACCCGCACGGCATGGCCGACCCGGAGTACAACGCCCTGTTCACCCGCGACAAGCCGGTCATCCATCGTCGACCACGGCTCCCCGTGGCTCATCCACCGCCTGGCGTACTGAGCGCCGCCCACAGCCCGATGGCGGCCCGTCACCTGGGAGGTCGGCCTTGTCCAGACGTCGTCCACCCAACAAGCCCAAGCGGCAGGGCTGTTCGGCCCTCGTGGAATGGGCCTTCGGCCCACGGCAGTGCCCTTCGTACAGCGGGACAGTGAGGACACAAGAACGACGCCACCATCCATCGTCCGTGCACCGTCCCGAAGGGATCAGCATCATGGCCATCCAAGGACACCCCCACCGGCGCACCGGCCTCCGCCTTCCGTCTCTGCACGAGACCGGAGCCGTGCCGACATCCGGTGAGGAGGCCACCGGCACAGCGACACAGGCGTACGTCTTCGCCAGCCTGCGTGTCCTGACCGGTTTCGTCTTCCTGTGGGCCTTCCTCGACAAGACCTTCGGATTCGGCTACGCCACCGCCTCCGGCAAGGGCTGGATCGACGGCGGCTCTCCCACCAAGGGATTCCTCAGCGGTGTCGCCGCAGGGCCGATGCAATCCACGTTCCACAGCTGGGCCGGCGCCGGCTGGGTGGACTGGCTGTTCATGCTCGGGCTGCTCGGCGTAGGCATCGCCGTCATGAGCGGTGTGGCTCTGCGGCTCGCTGCCGTCGCCGGCACCGCCTTGATGGCCATGATGTGGATCGCCGAATGGCCGCCTGCGAAGCACCTGGCCGACGGGTCCCCGAGTATGTCGAGCAACCCGTTCGTCGACTACCACGTCGTCTACGCCGTGGTGCTGATCGCGCTGGCCGCCGGCTCTGCGGGCGCCACCTGGGGCCTGGGAAGGGTCTGGGCCCGGCTGCCCCTCATCCACGACCACGCCTGGCTCCGCTGAGCCCGCCCGTACGTCCCGGTCAACGGGCCCGGGGACCCTACGTCCCCGGGCCTTTGCGGCGATTGGGCCATTGGCGTGTACGGCAACCAGTCGGAACTCGCGTGAGTTCTCCTGTTCGCCGCATGGGCCGGTCGGTCCCGCGAGGGGACCTGCGGCCCATGCGGCCCCCGCGTCCGCCGGGCACGCTGGAATCAGGGCCGCGCCTGCTGGCCACTCTCCGTGAGGGGGTCATCGTATGCTCCGTCCTGTCATCGCCGGCCTGGACGGTTCGGCCGAGAGCCTGTCGGCCGCCGACTGGGCGGCCAGGGAGGCCGGTCTGCGCGGCCTGCCCCTGCGGTTGCTGCATGCCTGGGAATGGCAGCCGTACGCCAATGCACCGCTTGCCGGGCCGGTCGCCGTTCGCGCCTGGGCCGCTGCTGTACCCCGGGACGCGGCCGTCGCCCTGCGCCATCGGTACCCACGGCTGGAGATCACGTCCGAGGAGATCTCCGGGCAGCCGGTGGCGGTCCTCGCGGCCGCGGCCGACCAGGCCGAGGTCATGGCGCTCGGCTCCCGCGGCCTGCACGGCATCACCGGCTTCCTCGTCGGCTCCGTGGCGTTGGGGGTCATCGCCGCCGTGCACCGCCCGGTCGTCCTCGTCAGGGCCGGGAAGGGCCCCCAGGACGAGCACCTGCCAGATGCCGACGGGCTGGCATCGGCCACCACCGCGTACCGGGACGTCGTCCTCGGCCTCGACTTGGACCGGCCCCACGAGGACGTGCTCGCCTTCGCCTTCGATGCCGCAGCAGATCGGGCTGCCCGCCTGCAGGTCGTCCACGGCTGGACCCTGCCGCCGCACGTACACGGCCCCGGCACGGTCCTGGGGGATCTGATCAAGGCGGCGACGTCGGAACGCGACGCGGCGCTCACCGAGGCCATGCACCCGTGGCTGCTGAAGTACGCCCATGTGGACGTCCATGTTCACCAGGTCATCGGCCGGGCGGCGGACCACCTGGTGGACGCCTCCGCCAACGCCAGCCTGGTCGTGGTCGGCCGGAGGATCCGCCGCTCGGCGGTGGGCAGCCACATCGGTCCGGTCACTCACGCGGTTCTGCATCGCAGCATCGCGCCGGTGGCCGTCGTCGCTCACCCCTGACCCGGTTCGACGCCCAGACCTGGGACGAGAGTACGTAGGGGACACCTCGCCGGCGGCCTACGAACCCCCGATCACCGCATTTCGGCGGTGCCCCCTTCATTGCCTGCCGAGTGCGGCTTCTTGTCGGTCGAGGTCGTGCTGGAGGCGGCGGCGGGTGGTGTCGCTGATGCGGTGCTCGTCGTAGAGGCGGTGCAGTTCTGCGCTCTGGACGGCGATCACCGACTTCCGCAATTGTCGGTAGGCGGCGTCCAGACTGCTGCCGTCGGAGCTGTCGGTGCTCTGCTCGAGGCGGGCGCTGAGTCCGCTGCGAACGCGGGCGACGACGGTTTCGGGCATCACCTCCAGAGTGGCAAGTTCGTCGACATGGGCAAGGCCTGCGCGGTTGAGTGTGTCCCGGATGTCGGCTTCCTCGCGGGCGGTGTGCTCGGGCTCCAATACCAGCCCGGAGCGGCGCACTACGCCGGCCAGGCTCAGGCCCTGGACGACGAAGGCGAAGACCACGACGGCGGTGGTCAGTACCAAGAGCAGTGGGCGCCCGGTCAGTGCGGTGCCGCTGTCGGTGGTGAGCGGTTTGGACAGGGCTGCGGCCAGTGGCATCACGCCGCGGGTTCCGGCCCAGGTCACTACGACGGCCACGCGCCAGGACCGCCAGGCCGCGGGTGGGCTTGACCGCGCGTGTCAGCGGCAGCATGGACAGCTCTGTTGCCAGGGCTCGCCCCACTGGTCGCAGGCTTCCTGCTTGGCTTTCAGCAGGCGATGAACGGTGCGTCCGGCGCAGTGTCAGGTTCGCCTCTGCCCGCGACCTGGCTCAACTTTTGTGTGGGAACCCTGTTCCTCGCGGCGATCTGGACAGTGAAGACCCTCGCGGATGCCAGCCCGGCCAAGACATTGCCCACCGACCCGTGGCTGTATGCGGGCGGGACCTACGGGGTTGTGTTCATCGCGGCATCCGCCCACCTCGTACGCAAGGTCGGAGTTCTACTCCTCGGCATGGGCTCCATCGCCGGACAGCTCATCGGATCCCTCACCCTCGACCTTGTGGTGCCGGCCGGTAAGGAATCCCCCTCTGTGCTGACCGTGCTCGGAGCCCTTGTCACACTGGCAGCCGTCGGAATCGCCTCGCGCCAGCGACGGTGACCCGCAACGGAGCGACTGGCCAGTGCGGGCCCCGTACACAGCGTCGGGAGATCAGGATGGGGATACGGGCCTTTTTCGCTGTCCGCCTCTCTCGTCGTCACGCACAGGTCCGCGCCGGATGCCCGCGCACGCCCCGAGGGCCTGCCTGCACGGACGATGGCGTCCAGAGGAACACGCGGTCGTGCGGCCGGTGCGGCGGCCGCTCCCGGCGTGGGTCGGCGGGTCGGGTTCCTCTTGTCTGACGTTTTGTCAGAATGTCGTCGGGGCAATCCCGGGCCCGGGCCAGGCTCGTGCCCGGGGTGCGAGGAGGGCGAAGGAACGAAGTGGACCTCGGCCAGTACAAGGACAACGTGGCGCGTGCGGCCGAGGAGGCCCGAGACTGGTTCTTCCACCAGTACCTCCCGGCCTGGACCGCCGTGGCTGCGGACCCCTCCGCCGATCCCCGGGTCGTTCTGGACTTCTGGGTCCCTCCGCTCAACGTCTCAAGGGACGACCCCGACCCGGCCCGCGCCCTGTACGACTGGTGCACCGACCCGGACGCGGTACTGGTCTACCTTGCCGCGCAGCAGGAGCCGCTGCGGGCCGCCGGATACACCCACACCGATGTTCCCGACAGCCGAGTGATCGCCTACAGCTCGCACTCCGCCGGGATCGACGTGATCTGGTCGCGCCGTACTGCCGACAACACCGAGATCGAACGCCTCGGAGTCCACTTCGAGGTCCGGCGTCACGCCTCCGGCACCTGGCGCATCATCGCCATCGCCTCCCACCCGACCGACGCCGACCGCATCGCGGACACCTTCGTCACCCTGACCCCCTGATCCGCCCCCTACGCGGGGCCCGACGTCAACGGCACGTCCACAATGACCCGTTCACCTCGTACCGCCCCTAATCAGTTACTTCGTCCGGCGTGGCTCTCACGGTCGTGGAGGGGGTGAGCTGATGACAGCGCTTGAGGCCAGCATCCGCGCGACGGGAAGGCGCTCAAGGAGACCGAACTGGTGCGCGTCTGCGTCCGATCCGCATCGTCGCCTATGCGGCGGGCACGTCCCCTTGCCCGTTCAACGGCTGTGCGAAGTACGACAACACCAGCTGCAGCCTGCTTCACCCGCTCCGAGAACAACCCACCACCAGCAACGTCCCATCGCCACGGGCCTCGATCAGGGCGGTGCGGGGATTGTTGCTCTTGTGGGGCGGGCATGGCTTCCCAGCAGGTGACACGACAGGGCTGAGGGGGGCGCCGGGGCACGGTGCCCCGACGAGGACGACGGTGTAGGCGCCCAGGGCCTTCCCCTCGCGGGCGGGCAGCGCGTCCAACGGGCCCGTCCCGGGCCCGTGTGCGCGAGCGGACACCGGGTACGGTGCCCTGGGATTTCCGGAAGGAGGTGACCTGTGGGAACGCCTCAAGGCCGGCCGTCACCTCAACGACACCCGTCGGCCGAAGTGGTGGGGAGCCGGCTGAAGAGGGGGGTACGTGCGACGACGACGGGTGCCGGGGGCACTGGCCCCCGGCACCCGCCGTGCCGGCCGGGTGTGCGGTCTCAGCGGAGTTGGTAGGCGCGTTCCACGGTCTGCCGGACGGTGTTGCCTGCCTTGTCGGTGGCGGTGACGCGCAGGGTCACGAACGCGCCGCCCTTTCGCGGGTGGTCGGGCCGGTCGATGGTGGCGGTGAACCGGTTGTGGCCGCGGTCCTTGACGCGGACCCGCCCGTTCCAGCTCTTGCCGTCATCGAAGGAAACCTCGACGTTCAACCTGACCCCCGTGGGGGCGACGAGCCCGTCCTGGTTCCTGACGGTCAGGTCGACGTCGTGCCGCTTCCCGCCGTCGACGGTGTTGTCCAGGTCGGCGCGGAGGCCGTAGTCGACCTGAAGGAGCGGCAGCAGCGTCTCCCGCGCAGCGGTACCGGAGCGGAACGTCCAGGACGTGGAGGTCTTTGTGCCTGTCCGCCAGAACTCGGTCTCGCGCGCGGTCGTCAGATCCAAGCGGTAGTCGGCCGTCCCAGCAGGGACGGAGAAGTCCCTCCAGGCGTCCGCGGCCTCACTGACCCGCTTGCCGTTGCGGTAGAGGACTGCCGATACGGTGTCGCCGTGGCTGTAGGACGGATCGTCCCCCGCCGCGGACGTCCCGGCCCTCGCGCCGATGCCACCGTCCGCCGGGGGAACCTCCTTGCGGCCCCAGTGGCCGGCCACCGCGTCGGTGTACTCCGGGATCGACAGGCTGAGAACGTCACCGTTGCGGACGGCGGGACGGTTCCAGCCGCGCGGGATGGACGGCCGCACCACGGCCTTGTACCACTGCTCGGTGGCCTTTTCACCTGTCGTGAAGGTGCGCGGAGCGTCCCACAGACCCGACACCAGGGGGCCGCTCCAGTACTGCTCGGGGCCGGTCATGAAGTCGACGACGTGCATCCACTGTGTGTCGCCGGAAGTAACGTACTCCGTGCGGGACTTGTCCGTCGGCGCCCAGCGTGAGGTCTCCCAGGCGAACTCGGCGTAGGGGCGCCAGCTGAAGCGCTGCTCGCTGGTCCAGTGCAGTGGCCCGTTGTTGGCGTAGGACGCCTTGACCTGCGCGGTGTTGCGGTCCGTGACGGTGTACGTCACGTCCTTCGGGATGGACTGCTGCCAGATAGACGCGATGTCGTACAGGTACGGGCTCTCCACTGTCCCCGTCACATTGACGACGGTCGTGCGCTTCTTGATGTGGTTCAGCAGATTGGCTCCGTCGCCCGCGGTCATCCTGATCACAGGCACAGCGGTGCGGGTGTTCATCGGCTTCCAGCGGGTCCAAGCAAGGAAACCCTCGGGCAGGACGATCGCAATGCCCTTGGCCCCCGCCTTAGCGGCGGTCTTCGCGAGGTCGTCCCCTTCCATCGCGTAGTCGTCACGGATCACGGCGAGCTTGCCCCGCACAGTGCCGGGCCGCAGGTCCGGGTTGTCCCTGGTCCCCGCGTCCACGGCGACCAGTTGCTCACCCTGGGACTTGAACGGAAGCGACTGCTTGGCGTAGAACGGCTCGATGCGGAAGTCCGCGCCGCGGACCTCGACCCTGAGCTCGGGAGCCGTCATCTCCCAGCGGGAAGTGAACTCGAACGCGCCCTCGCTGACCTTGGACGTGGGATTCACGTACAGGTCTACGTCCCCGCCGCCGTCCTCGTAGTAGATGCCCTGGGTCTGCTCGACGCCGTCGATCTTCCGGTACATCTGGTACGTCAGGTTGTTGCGCCGCTCGGCGGGTTTGGGCGTGCGCACGCGCAGCAGCCTGGTCTCGCGCGCGTCCAGGGTGACGGTTGTGTCCTTGGTGACCTTCACCTCGGGGTTGATGACCTGGATTACCCGGACGCCGTCAGCGCCTCCGCCCTCCAGAAGGGTGCCGGCAATCTGATAGGTGCCCTCCTCCACCTCGGCGACCCCCATATCGGTGAACCGGACCTCGGTGTCCCCGCCGAAGACGTCCAGCAAACCCCACACGGTGGGCTCACCGTCGCGTCCGTAGGACGTGGTGGTGATCGTGTGCATCGGGGCGCGGACCCAGAGGCTGAGCGTGGTGTGCACCGAGACGCCGCCGGTGGACGTGGCGGTGACGTAGCCGTAGAAGGAGCCGCGACCCGCCTTCGCCGGGTCGATTCCGACCGGTACCTCGACGGTTGCGCCCGGGGCGAGGCGGACGGTGCTCGAACCCAGCGTCAGCGTCTGCGCCGGGAGTTCCGTACCGCTCTTGGTCGTCAGCGCCGCACGCAGGTTCAGCGACACCTCGTTGCCGGAGTTGTTGGAGTAGCGGACCACCCCCGCGCGCTGCACCGGGGACGCGTCACGGTCGAACGGGCCCAGGATGATCGTGCCGGTGGCTGTGACCGGGGAGGTGAACGCCGCCTTGACGTCGACGCGGCCACCGCCCTGCTCGGTGGGCACCTGGCCCGACACCGTGTGGGAGGTGCTGATCAGCGCGTCCTTGAGCTGCTCACCCGTCCAGTCGGGGTGCTGACCGGCGAGCAGGGCAGCCGCCCCGGTGACGTGGGGCGTGGCCATGGACGTACCGCTCGCCGCGGTGTACAGGTCGTCGACCGGGTCGCCCATGGCCGTACCGGCGGCGCGCGCGGCGACGATCCCGACGCCCGGAGCGGTGATGTCCGGCTTGGCCG
Source organism: Streptomyces sp. NPDC088733 (assembly GCF_044751185.1). Classification (NCBI taxonomy): domain Bacteria; kingdom Bacillati; phylum Actinomycetota; class Actinomycetes; order Kitasatosporales; family Streptomycetaceae; genus Streptomyces; species Streptomyces sp. NPDC088733. The sequence goes on along the minus strand of NZ_JBIVLH010000043.1, from coordinate 3,803 downwards.
CCTTGTCGCCGAAGCGCGGGCCACGACTGGAGAAGGATGCCAGCGAGTCGTCGCGGTCGACGGCGCCGACGGTGAGGGCGGCATCGGCCGCGCCGGGCGAGCCCACCGTCATCGTGCCGAGTTCGCCGGCGTTGCCCGCAGCCACGACGAAGAGCGCGCCGCTGCTGCGGGAGATCTCGTTCACCGCCTGGCTCATGGGGTCGGTGCCGTCGGTCTGCATGTCGGCGCCAAGGCTCATGTTGACGACTCTGGCGCCCTCCGCCGCGGCCCACTCCATTCCCGCGATGACCTGGGACTCGCTGCCGGAGCCGTCGTCCCCGAGCACCTTGCCGATCAGCAGGTCGGCGCTGGGCGCGACGCCCTTGCGCAGGCCCGCCGAGGCGGCGCCGCTGCCGGCGGCCGTGGCGGCGACGTGCGTTCCGTGGCCGAAGTGGTCGTCGGTGGAACCGCTGTCGCTGAAGTCCTTCGCCTCGCTGACACGGCCCGCGAGGTCCGGATGCGTCCGGTCGGCACCGGTGTCGAGGACAGCGACCTTGACGCCCTCGCCGTGGAGGCCGGCTGCCCAGGCGGCAGGCGCGTTGATCTGTGCGGTGCTGCGGTCCAGCGTGGGACGCACCTTGTGGTCCAGCCAGACCTTCGGGGTCACCGCGGCGACGCTCGCCACGTCCGCACCCGTCGCTGGGGCGAGTTGCTTCCAGAACGCGGTCAGGTCCTCGTCGGCCACGCGCAACGCCTGGGCGCCGATGCTCGGCAGTCGCCGCGGCTCGGCCGAGTCGTCCTGGAACTCCGCGAGGGCGTCCACCCGCTCGGCCGCCAAACGGGCCGGGCCCTTGGGAGCTGCCACGATCAGGGGCAGGGCGCCGCTGTGCCCCTCGTCGTACCCCTGGGCCGCCAAGCCCGCGACGTCGAACAACCCCTCGTCCAACAGCCCCGTGCGGACCAGCGGCGCCGCGTCGGAGGGCAGCACCGTCAGCGCGCCGTCCTTCTCGGTCATCTGGAACAGGACGTGCTCACGGCCCGGCGCGCGCTGTACCGATGCTGCCTTCTTGCCGTTCGGCGCGTCGCTGAGGGTGACCCGGTCGCCGGTGATCAGCCGCACGGTGACCGTGCGGTCTTGCGGCGCCGGTGTACGTGCCGCGGTCGCCGACGGAACCTGAGCCGTGGCGGGCGTGACTGCACCCGCCGCAACGATGGCCGACGTCGATATCGCCACCCAAAGGCGGATTCGTTTCACTGGTATTTCTATCCCTTCTGACATTCCGGCATTCGGGTTGGGTGTCGAAAGCGACCATCATGACGCGCCGCCGCGACCCCGACCGAATTGTCGGCATTAAGACTTCGGGACGAGATCGTTCAGGGCTATCCCCTCGCACGATTCCGAACCGCGTCTGCAGAACGTGCGGAAGCCGCTCATGCTGTTGGCGTCAACACCCCACCAGGAGGTTCGTGCCATGAGCGAGCCTCTCCTGCATCTGCAAGGTCTTGAAATCATCCCTTGCATGAAGCGAACCTGTCGCCGATTTGCCATGGCGCATTTCAGCCATGTCCTATCGGCGCCACGGGTCGCCTTACGGCCATCCGCGATCAACTCGCAGTGATGGTAAAAAAATGCCAGAAGGTTGACGCTGGGATTCTATATTTTCTGAGCGCTTGCCCGGTCTAGGGCCGTGTCCTGCATGATGGGGTTGCGGAAATCCTCAAGTGCGTTTCCCGCACCCGCAGGGGGTTCGGTGTCGCGACGGCGGACCGCCACCAGGTTGGTGCGCGGCACCCGCCGGGACCGGGCGCTTCGGTGTGGCTGCCGCAGGGCCCGCAGCCGCCGTCCTCGGCGCCGTGCGAGCCGCAACCAGCCGCCGCCACCGCGTCCGCGGATCGCCGCCTGTAGCTGATGCGACCGTATGCGAAAGCGACCACCGGTCCTTGCCGCATCGCCGCCCTGCCGATGTCATGCCGGCAGTGCCGCCCGCTCGCCGCACGCGGCACGGACCGGAGCCTGGGGATGACCGACTGATGGGCTGGGGACGGCGGGAGCACACGCGTGGCAAGCACGGTTACCGATGGCGACGGAAGGCCAGAGGGGCACGGGCAGGTTGACCTGCCCCGCCTTTCAGGTTCCAGTTCTGGTGGCTAACTGACAGCCCTTCACGGAAGGCTGGCCGTCATGCCTCGTCCCTATCCTCCGGAGTTCCGGGCGATCCTCCGGAGTTCCGGGCGCGCGCCATCGCGCTGATCCGCGCCGGCAAGCAGGCCACACAGACGGCTGTGGAGCTCGGTATCCATCCCGTCACGTTGTCGAAGTGGTTGCGGCAAGACGACATCGACAACGGGCCAGCTCATGGATCTTCAGCGGGCAGGTCATGGGGCCCTCCAACACGATGTTGGTCGGCCCGGCCCAGAACCAGCGGCTACCCGATGAGTCTAGCTGTCGGCGCCGCAGCGGCCCCCTACCGTCAGGGTAGGAGGCCACTGATCAGGCGTTGCACCCCCGCTCAAGATGGGGATCGGTCACCGAGTGGACACCGGCGATGCTCACCGCCGCTTCTGAGGCGATCCGTTGAACGTCAACGTGTGCTTGTAGTAGCCCAGGCCCCGGTAGTCCGTAGCGTTCAAGTAGGCCTCGTCCTCGATCGCCGACAGGAACAGGTTCGACCAGTTGTTCCCGGTGATCTCTCCGGTCCACAGTGCATAGCCGATTCCCGACGCACGTGACGTGTCCCTGAAAATGCTGATCAGCTCCGTGGTGCCGCCGCTCCAGCCGTTCGCGTAGGGAACCACCGCGATCTGGCCCCCACCATTGTCGGTCAGGACAAGGGCGGGCCTGGTGACAGTCTGCATCGTGCCGATCTGCTCCGGAGCGGACCAGTCACTGTGACCGACGATCTGAGACGCGGCCCACGTGTGCAGGTCCTCCCCGGCCCACGCCATGACGATGCGGTTCCAGGACTGGTGGTAGGACAGGGACGGAGCGACCTCACTGGTCGCGTGAGGGATGGCCGTGGGCGCGTGCCAGTTGTTGGGGTAGCGGTTGCTTCCCACGCCGTAGAAGAACGCGCCGTAGATCTGGGTGCTGTTGGCGCCGCGGTAGGCCAGATACACCGACTCGCCGCCGTGGTCGAGTTCGGAGTTGACGTCACCAGCGTGGTACAGCGAGGTCACCGCGGGCGGGGAGTCGTTGGGCGTGACGACGTTGTTGGGGACCTGCTGCCAGCTCCCCAGCGCCGTGATGTGGCCGTAGGCGTCCGTGGAAAGGCCCGCATAGTAGATGTGGCCGTCCGTGCCGGTGTGGTAGACGCGGAATCCGTACGCCGTCCACACGATCTGCGGCGCCGCGTGCGACTGTGCGCCCGGCCACTGCATCGGCGCGCCGTTGTTGATGGAGACCCAGATGTTGTCGTTGTCGAAACCGCGCCACACCTGGACGAGATCCCGGAGGTCGCGGGCCTCGGTGAAGCCCCGGTGCCGGAGAGGCGCACCGTTCTCGTACTGCTGGTGCGGGTAGGTCTCTTCGCCCGGCTGCGCGGCGAACGCGGTCGCCCCGGATCCCATGACGAGAGCGAGCGCTGCCATCAGCGCGACGCCGACCATCTGCACGACTCGGCGAGTACTCATGCGAGTACCCGGTGTAACTATTGCCCCCATGGAGCGCATGATCGCCTGCACTTCTTGATTGAAACGCTGACTGTATGCAGCGAACGGGTAATTGGATCTTTAGAGCTCGTAACACGATCATGTGAATCGTCTCTGGTGGGCGTGTCCGGTGCGACGATTCCGCCGTTCGTGGGGTGTGAGCAGGAAGCCGTGGA
>NZ_JBIVLH010000042.1:0-42132 GCF_044751185.1 Streptomyces sp. NPDC088733 | reverse complement strand
GCCGCCAACACCGGGGAATGACCAACATCAACCGAAGCAACGGGGGTCACCTTTCACCCGTCGGAAGCGGCTCAGAATTCAGGCGTCGCCGACAGCTGGGGAGCTGCCTATGCCCGCGGCAGTGGGTTCGGGCACTGAATTCAACGGTACCGGTGTCGGCTGGGCGCGCAGGAGGTTCAGGCAGCGGTTGACGGTGATGCGGTACATCCAAGTGCTGAAGGCCGAGGCGTGGCGGAATTCGGGCAGCCGCCTCCAGGCGCTGATGAAAGCGTCCTGAACGGCATCCTCTGCGTCCTGGAGGTTGCCCAGGGTGTGAAAAGCCAAGGCGAGCAAGGGACTGCTGTGGCGCCGGACCAGGATGGCGAAGGCTTCCTCATCGCCTTCGCCGGCGCGTATCGCCAGCAGATCATCCGGTGCGGAGGCCAAGCCGTTGGACCAGGCCGGGGCAGATGGCTCGGAAGCCGAGTTCAGGCCGGCCGTTCCGCGTGAGGAGGCACTGACGCTGTGTGTCATCACCGCACCTCCTCGCGGCCTTACACGTGCCCCACATGGGCCGCTTGATGCTTATTTACGGAAAGACGTGACGATTTGCCCAGCGGGTGTGTCGAACCTTGTGACGGGACACCTGAGCGGTGCCCACAGTGACCAATCGAGGAGACTGCCATGACGGACACCAGCGACCGTCCCTCCACTGGACTGGGCGGCTCCGAGCGCATCGGAACCCTGCTGAAGGGACCCACCGGCGCCGACACCAGCCCCGAAACGCGGGGCAAGACCACCATTGCCGATGGTGTCGTGGCCAAGATCGCGGGAATGGCGGCCCGCGAAGTACCCGGCATCCACAACCTTGGCGCCGGCATGGCCCGCGCCATCGGCGCAGTGCGCGAACGCGTTCCCGGCGGGGGGCCTGGCGTCAGTCGCGGAGTGAAATGCGAGGTGGGCGAGAGCCAAGCCGCCGTGGATCTCGACGTCGTCGTGGAGTACGGCTGCCCCATCGTCGACGTGGCGGCGGAGGTCCGAGTCAACGTCATCTCCGCCGTGGAACGCATGACCGGCCTGGAGGTCGTCGAGGTCAACCTCGTTGTCGACGACGTGAACCTGCCCGACGAGGAAGACGAGACCGAGCCGACCGAGGGCCGCGTCCGGTGAACATCGACAGCGGGCGACGCGGTCCCCCACCGGGCGGAGCGCGGCGCACGAACGCCCGTGGGACAGGTGAGTGAGAGATGAATACAGCAATAGCGGGTCTGGCAGCCGGGATAGCCCTGGGATTCGCCGGGTACTTCGGCGGATTCTGGGCCTTCCTCCTGGTGGCAGTCCTGGGCGCGGTGGGCTTGGTCGCCGGTCTGGTCATGCAAGGCGACGTCGACCTGCTCACTCGGCGGCAGCAGGACCACTCCGCTCGGAGGCCACGGTGAGTTCCACCCTTCCCGCCGCCGAACCACCCGAGCATCACCGCCGCGAGCAGGCGGACGGCCCCATGACGCCTGCCCTACGGGGAGCGACGGTCATACCGGACCGTGTCGTGGCTCGAATTGCCACGCGGGTCGCGAGCACAGCCCTCAAGAGGCTCACTGGTCCGCGGCATTCGCCCACGCGCCCGGCATCACCTGACGTTCGTGCGACGACTCACGACGGCACGGCTCGACTGGCGCTGTCGGTGGACCTTCCCTACCCCACGGACATTGCCGTCACTTGCCGGGAGCTCCAGCGCGAGGTCACCGAACGTGTGGCCCAGTTGACCGGTCTGCACGTCAACGATGTCGCACTGACGATCCGGCGCTTGGACACCGCCGACCGGCCGCACCGCGTCCAGTAACCCTCCATTCAGCGGAACCGCCCGGCCCCGGGCGCAGCTCCGCGCCCCACAGAGGATGGCTGCCATGAGGTCCAAGACCGAGGAACCTGCCACCCCGCACCGTTCCGAGAAGGACGCCTCCGGTACCAGGCCCTCGCCGAACGACACCCGCAGGCGAGGGAAGAAGGCACCTCGCCTCTGGTCGGACCGCCGCATTCCAGCCACCCTGATTGCCCTGGTAACCCTCTGCGTCAGCGGAGCGCTGCTGTACGACGTGATCGCAGTACGCGCCGGACATCGGGCCTGGGCGTGGCGCACCCATCTTGCCCAGGAGATGGCCACCCGCCCGGTCGATGACCTATGGATGCTGGTCGGCAGCTCGCTCGCCGTTGTCCTTGGCCTGTGGCTGCTCATCCTCGCCGCGACTCCCGGCCGGCGCCGACTGCTGCCCTTGCGGGCGCCGGCGGACTGCGCCGACACGCAGGCATGGCTTGACCGTCGGGGTGCCGAACTGCTGCTGCGTGACGCCGCGATGCGGGTCCCGGGCGTCGGTAGCGCCCGAGCCACCGTCGGACGCCGCCGCCTCACCGTCCACGCCTACGTGAGCTTCCGCGACCCAGGCACCGTACGCGACGACCTGACCCGCACCCTGCACGACCAGTGCCGCCTGCTCGCTCTGGCACACACCCCGCGACTGACTGTCCGAGCCCGACACCACACCCGCTGACCCGCCCCGGGAGCGCGCCATGAACGGCCGATCCACCCTCAACCGCCTCCTGCTGACCGCCGGCGGCCTGGTACTACTGGGCGGCGGCCTGCTCATCCTCACCGCCGGATTCGACGTCTACCGCCAGCTCAACCTGGCACCGCCCGCCGACTGGCCGCTCACCGCGCCGCACGACGTCCTGCTCAGCAACGCCGACCGCGTCCGTTGGAGCAGCCAAGGATGGTGGTGGTGGCCCGCAGTCATCGCCGCACTCACCCTGACCACCGTCCTCGCCCTCCTCTGGTTGATCACCCAAGTGCGCCGCCACCGCACCCGTACCGTGCACCTGGGCGGGACGCCCCCACCCGACGGCGTCGAACTGCGAGGCAGCGCACTGAGCAACGCCGTTGCCGCGGAAGCAGGCATGCTGTCTGGCGTGGAACGGGCGGACGCCCGCATCGCCGGACGGCCTGCACATCCCTGCCTGCACATGGCCCTCACCCTGACCGATGACGCCACGCCCGGCCCCGTGCTCAAGGCACTGTGTCACGGCCCCCTCGCGCAAGCCCGCGCCTCCACCGGCCTGGCTCACCTGCCGGCCCGGACACGCATGGACGTCGCGCGGCACAAATCGCGCCGCGTCACCTAGGAGCCCAGCGTTTGGACACCATCCGGAAGAGAAATCTGATGGCCGACATACCCAAGTCCGCTGTTGCCGACGCGGGATCTCGGGTCTGTCCAACGGACGGCACCTCTCCGTGCCAAGCGGGGGCGAACAGAGAAGTGCCGTGCTGACTACCCGGCATCGGCCTGCTCTCTCGGGCAGCGGCCCGCTGACCGCCAGAGGCAGCGAGATGCGTGCGAACGGACCGGGTACGCAACAGCGTCCCATTCGCTGCGCGGCCTCGCCCACGTGCGACCACGTTGGGCCTATGGTGTGCCATGTCGGCCCGGCCGGGATGCGGCGGTACAAGCCGCCGGTGGGTCCCCGGCCGTGCCGGCAACCGGGCGGTGAGGCTACGCCAGCGCCAGCGCCTGGGTGCGTAGGCGCTTCAGGATCCTGGTCAGGAGCCGGGATACCTGCATCTGCGACACGCCCAGTCGTTCGCCGATCTGCGCCTGGGTCAACTCGTGGCCGAAGCGAAGCGACAGGATGAGCCGGTCCCGCTCCGGCAGCTGCGCGATCAGCGGCCTGACTGCCTCGAGGTCCTCAATCTTGGTGAAGGCGTTGTCGTTGTAGCCCAGCCGGTCCGCCCACCCGGTTCCGCTGTCGCTCTCGTCGGTGGGTGGTGCGTCCAAGGATGCGGCGGAGTAGGCGTTGGCGGCCGTCATCGCCTCCACCACCTCTTCCTCGCCGATCTCCAGCCGGGTCGCGAGCTCGGCGACCGTCGGCGCCCGGCCCAGCTCAGCAGCGAGCACGTCTGTGCTCTTGGCGAGGTCCACCCGCAGCTCCTGCAGGCGCCGCGGCACGTGGACCGACCAGCTGGTGTCGCGGAAGAACCGCTTCATCTCGCCCACGATCGTCGGCAGGGCGAAGGTGACGAACTCCACCCCGTAGTCGGGGTCGAACCGGTCGACGGCCTTGATCAGGCCGATCGTGCCGACCTGGAGGATGTCCTCCATCTGCTCGGCGCGCTGGGAGAAACGGCGGGCCGCGAAATGCACCAGCGCCGTGTTCATCTCGATCAGCGTGTTCCGGACGTACTGGTAGTCCGCCGTGCCCTCTTCCAGCGTCTGCAGCCTGGCGAACATCACCTTGGAGACCTGCCGCACCTCGGGGGCCGTCATCGCACCGGAAGTCTCCGGCAGCGCCTCCTCGGTGCCGGTCTCCCGTACCGCGCCGACCACGCCGTCGGTCACCATCTGCATCCCAGCGACCCTCCTCACCAGTACGTTCTTCGTCACGCCTTTGAGGCACCGCCCGCTTACCCGCGATCACGCCGCCCATGCACCTCCCGTGAGAAGCGCCATCACCGCTGTTCTCCGCCATGGCCGCGCACTGCCAACTACCGCCGAGGAAACTTGGTGACCGTGTCGAGATAGAACGTGTCGATGCTCTGCACCGCGCGCTCGAAGTCGTCCAGATTGACCGGCTTGGTGACATAGGCATTCGCGTGCCGCTGGTACGCGCCGCTGATGTCGTCCGGTGCGGCCGACGTGGTCAGCACCACCACCGGGATCGTCTGCAGGTCCTCGTCGGTCTTGAGGACGGCCAGCAGTTCGCGGCCGTTCATCCGCGGCATGTTCAAGTCCAGCACGATCAGGTCCGGCCGGGGGTTGGCCGGGTCGCGCAGGTACTCCAAGGCCGCCATGCCGTCCTCGACCTGGGTGAGATTACGAGCGCCACGCGCGGTCAGGGCGTCCTCGATGAGCATCGCATCAGCGGCATCGTCTTCCACCAGCAGCACGTCGTAGGGGCGGGCGGGGGCGGCCATCATCGAGTACTCCGGGGCGATGGGTGGGGGGAAGGGTGGGTGATCAGTCCCGGCCAGCGGCGGCGAGCGCCCTGCCGGGTCATGTTCGACGCCCGGCCGATCTGCGGGTAACCAGCGCCGGCATCAGCCGCGTCATGCGCTGCCTGCTCCTCCAGGCGCTCAATGGCCTGCCGCAGATGAACCAGCATGTGCAGATGCGCCAAAGCTTCCGCCTGAGCGGGCGACTGCTCACCCCACGGCAAACGCTCGAACGCACGCCCAACGAGTTCACGGACAAGGCCGTCGACCGCACCATCGGCGAGCGCGGAGATCTCCTCCTCGCTCATCCGCAGCGAGAAATGCACACCAGGCATGAACACACCATAGGAGCTCCCAGCCGCTTTCGACAACAAGCGTTGTCATCCTGTGCACGGGTACGCCTGTACCGGCGGTGCGGGCGCGCTTCGGCCGTGGCCGTCGCGGCCTACGGCAAAAAGGCATCCCCCTGGCGTTCTTGGTCGCTGATGTGACGCAGCTGGTCGGCGTGGCGGGTGAGGCGTGCGATGCCTTCGGCGAGGTCGGGGTGTCCGGTCATATGGGGATGGGCGTCGGCGAGGGGGCCCATCAGCTCTGCCGCGTCATCGCCGGCCAGGGCCAGGTCCACGGCCGTGATGGCCGGGCGTGATGCCGGGGGGAGGTCGGGAAGGGCGGTGACCTGTGCGGCGAGCCGGCGCAGGCTGGCGGCGTTGTCGCGGGCCCATGCGGTGACCGAGCGGTCGGCGGCCCGGCGGTCACGGGTGGCCTTCACCCGCTGCTCCCCGGTGGTGCCGTCCGCTCCCGGCCGTAGGCGCAGGTAGCGGCGCTCGGCGGCCTGCCGGCTCGCGACGCCCAGCGGATCGGCCAGGTCCGCCCAGCTCGCGCCGGCGGCGCGGGCGGCTTCGATCAGGCCGGTTTCCCAGCGGGCGAGTTGCTCCCGGACCTCGCGGAGCAGGACCAGTGAGGCAAGCGCCTCCTGCCGCCCGCTCTCCGGGCCGGGCTGCGGCGTGGTGCCGTCGGCGGAGCGGGCGACGCGGAGGGCTTCCTCGATGGCGGCCAGGGCGGTCGCGGCGGCCAGGAACGGAGCGGGATCGTCCTCATGGGCCCCGGCGGGCGGATTGGTCGTCATGCGAGCACTCCCGGCTGTCATCCTTCCGACGACATCTGCGTTTGTCATCGCTTGGACGACATGCTACAACGGATGGCAGGTGAAGCGCATTGGCAGCTACTGCCCGAACACTTGGAGGTGTTTCACAATGTTGATGCGCACCGACCCCTTCCGTGAGCTGGATCGCCTGACGCAGCAGATGCTGGGAGCGACCGGTACCTGGTCGCGGCCGACGGCCATGCCCATGGACGCCTACCGCGAGGGGGACCAGTACGTGATCGTCTTCGACCTGCCCGGCGTCACGCCGGAGGCGATCGACGTCGACGTGGAGCGGAACATGCTCACCGTCAAGGCCGAGCGACGGCCCGTGGCCAAGGCCGATGACGTGCAGATGGAGCTGTCCGAACGGCCGCTGGGCGTGTTCTCCCGGCAGTTGGTGCTGGCCGACACCCTCGACACCGAGCACATCCAGGCCGACTACGAGGCCGGAGTGCTCACGCTGCGCATTCCGGTCGCGGAGCGGGCCAAGCCCCGCAAGATCTCCATCACCTCATCGACGGACCGCAAGCAGATCAGCGGCTGATCCCTGCCGGGCGCAGCCGCGGCCAAGATCCACAAGCAGCGGAGGGCGGGTCGCTCCATCCCCCCTCTTCGACCCGTCCTCCGCACCCGCGACAAGGGGCACATCGTGGTCATGCGATCTCAGGCATTCCTCGAGCGCGTTCAGGAACGCGGTGAGTACCCGACGCTGCAGGAGGCGGACCGCGCGGCACGCGTCGTGCTCGCCCTGCTCGGGGCGCACGTGGTCGGCCAGGAACGCGCCGAGCTCGCCGCCCGACTTCCGGAGACCTACGCGCTCATACTCCTCAATCCCCTCCAGGCCACCGAGCCATTGGACGCGGAACGGTTCGTGCGGGCCGCCGCCGCCTGGATCGACGGAGCCACCGAGCAGACCGCGCGCTGGGACGTGGGCGCGGTCCTCAGCGTGGCCGCCGAGGAAGCCGGCCCCGACCTGCTGCGACGACTGCTCCTGCAACTGCCCCCGTCCTACGACCTGCTGTTCGGCCACCTCGCGGCCGATTGACACCACGTCTCCTCCCGCTGACACCCAGCACTCGCAAGGAAGGACTCCCGCCGATGTTCCCGCAGCCCAACGCCACCAGCCCCGCGCCCGCGACGACATTCGGCCAACTGGTCGAACGTGTGCGGTACGAGGGCGTCTACGCCACCAGCGAAAAGGCCGAGCAGGCCGTATGGGACGTCCTCGCCGCCCTCGGCCGGCAACTCACCGGCGAAGAACGCGCCGCCCTGGCGACCGCCCTTCCCGTCGAGGCGGCCCTGGAGCTCACCGCCCAGATCACCACTGCCCCACGCACCGGTGCCGAATTCGTCAGCGACCTCGCCACCCGCACCGGCGGCACCACGGCCACCGCACGCTGGGACGCCGGCACTGTCTTCACCGTCATCGCCCAGCTCGCCGGTGACGACCTCGTCACCCGCATTCTGCACCAGCTGCCCCCCGGCTACGCGCTGCTGTTCGGCCGCGCCGACCTCACACCGGCAGCCTGACCCCAGCCGCAAGCCGGACGCGAGCCGGACCGACATAGTGCCGGGTGACCTCTTCGCGCTGGGCCGTGGTCAGCCAGGGCATGCGGTCGGTGAACGCTACGGCCGCACGGTGGGCGTCGCTGATCTCGCTCTGCCACACCAAGAAGTCTTCGCACTGGGCGACGCCCTCGGCAGCCGCGGGATGAGCAGCGGGACCCGGGAAGGGCTTCACTCGTGCTCCCCTTCGCCGAGGGACTTGGCTGCTCCCTAACCGGGCTCGACAACGTCGCGGCGCCCGGCGTTGAGTTCCTGGTCCCTAGCGGCGATTTCGGGGCGGTGGAGGTCGAAGGCCGAGGATTCGGATCGGATGCGGGGCAGGGTGAGGAAGCTGTGGCGCGGTGGGGGCAGGAGGTGGCCCATTCCAGGGACCGGCCGTAGCCCCATGGGTCGTCGACTTCGACGGGCTTGCCGTAGCGGGCGGATTTCCACACGTTGTAACAGGAACGGCAGCGTGGACAAGCCCAGCAGGAAGGCTCCGAGGGCGGAGACGGTGTTGAGGGTGGTGAAGCCGTCGGCGGCCAGGTAGTTGGCGTAGCGGCGGGGCAGGCATCGGCGTGGTCGGTGGGCCCGACGGGTGTCGTCGTGTGTCAGTGCGTCAGGTGCCAGCTTGGGGCGGCGGGCATGGGCGGGCAGCAGAAGCCGGGACAGTTACCACCTCACCCCAGCCGGTGGGGAACTGACGGTCCTTGCCGCCCTGCAACAGTAGGGGGGGCACCGACAAAATGTGCTGATCAGGGGTTTGCATCCCATCAGCGAAGATCGTTTCCCGCAGGCCAGCTCACGCACTGCATGAACCGCGACGGCCGCCCCGTGAGCGCGCCCAGAATCCGAGCCCGCCGTCCGGGCTCGACTTCGTGGACCACCGCCCATCCCGTCGAGCAGACGTTTCAGGCGGCGTGGGCCTGCCCGATCCGAGGGCGGAGATGCCTCGCAGACCGATGACGATGGCGCGCTCGCCGTCTGGTTTCGTCGTTCAGCAGCTCGGTGAGCAACGTGATGGGGAAGCACCCCCGAGGGCGCACGACCTTGGGGACGCCGCCCTCGGCTCGGGTGCGGGGCGCTAAGCGGCGCGGGCCGCCCGTGGGGTTCACAATGCCCAGCTCATTGCTCTCGGGCCGTTGCACAACGCCTGCGCCTCCGCCTGTGGGGGCCGGGCCGTCTGTCGCGAACGCCTCGGCCCCACGATCCCGCGGCGGCCCTGAATCGCATCAGTCGACGGCGTAGTTGCGGCCGGTCTGCAGGATCTCGTCGGAGAGTTCGGGCTCGACGTGGCGTACGGCGCGGGCGAGCATCAGCGCGCCGACCATTTCGCTGAGCAGGCGGACGGCCCTGTGGCGGGCCTCGGCCGGGTCGAGCTCGTGGCCCTTGTCCTCGGCTTCGCGCAGGAACTCGGCGGTGAAGCCGGTGAGGTAACCCTCGACGCCTTCGGCGTACGCGCTCTGCACGGCTTCGCTGTGCCGTCCGGCGTCGGTGGCCAGGGAGGCGGACGGGCAGCCGCCGTCCGGGGCGTCACGGTGCGCGGTGGACAGGTAGTCGGCCATGACCCGCTCCAGTGGAGAGCCGCCTTGGCCCGGACCGTCCTCGATCGTCCGGGCCAGGCCGGCGAGCGAGGCGGCGTAGGAGGCGCTGCACACCTCCACAGCCAGGTCGTTCTTGGAGGCGAAGTGGTTGTAGAAGCCGCCGTGGGTGAGTCCGGCTTCCTTCATCAATTCGGCGATGCCGACCGCGTCGATGCCCTGCGAGCGGAACATGCGGCTCGCCGCTTCGAGGATGTTCTGCCGGTTGCGGGCCTTGTCCTCCTTGGTGATCCGTGGCATGGCCGTCCTCTCGCATTGCTCATTTGACTTTTTTAATGATGCCCCTCATCGTAGCAGGAGGCTTCAATGACACCCATCATTAATATTCAGGAAGGGGAGCACCATGCGCGCCATCGCCTACGACCAGCACGGAGAAGCCGGGCAGGTACTACGCCTGAGCGAGCAGCCGGCCCCCGCTGCGCCCGAGGCCGGGCAGGTGCAGGTGCGGGTGCTGTCCCGGCCGATCCACCCCGGCGACCTGGCGGCAGTGGCGGGCTTCGCGGGTGGGCCGCGGCAGCGGTTCGCCACGCCACGGATTCCCGGCGTGGCGGCAATGGGCCTCATCGAGACCGTCGGCGAGGGTGTGCAGGACCTGCGGCCCGGCCGGCGGGTGGCGTTCTTCCCGGTGCCGGGCGCCTGGAGCGAACTCGTCACGGCGCCGACCGATCTTGTGGTGCCGGTGCCCGACGACCTCAGCGACGAGACCGCGGCTTTGATGCTGGCCAACCCGCTGACCCTGCTCTCCTTGCTGCAGGCGGTCCAGGACGCCCAGCACGGCCAGGCCGGTCCGGTGGTGCAGAGCGCCGCCGGCTCGTCGGTGGGAAAGCTGGTCAGCGCCGCAGCACTCAAGCACGGCATCGAGCTGGTCAACCTGGTGCGCAGCGCCACCGGGGCGGAGACCTTGCGGCAGCGCTTCCCCGCACTGCCGGCCATCTCGACGGCCGACGCCGACTGGCGCACTCAGGTCCAGGACGCGACCGGCGGCCGGGGCGCCCAGGTCGTACTGGACGCGGTGGGCGGATCCCTGTCCGGTGAGCTGGCCGGGCTGCTCGCCGACGGCGGCACGCTGATCACCTACGGAGGGCTCGGTTCCGGCAGCACGCCGCTGGAGTCACTCGCGCTGACCCCGCGGGGCCTGACCGTGCGGGGCACGTCCGTCTTCCAGTGGATGGCCGCCCGCACGCCCGAGGAACGGGCCGAGGACGTCGCCTTCGCCGTCCATCTGGCCGCGACCGCCCCGGAACTCTTCGAGGTCGCCGCCAGCTACGACCTCGCCGACTTCGCGAAGGCCATCGACCATGTCCGCCGCCCCGGCAGGAGCGGAACCGTCCTGCTCACCAGCCCCGCACCCTGAACCCCACGAAGGGCACCGCCATGAAGATTGGAACCCTGGGCGCTGGAACCGTCGCCCAGGCCATCGCCCGCCACGCCGTGGCCCACGGCCACGAGGTCGTCCTGAGCAACAGCCGCGGCCCCGCCTCCCTGGCCGGCCTCGCCGGCGAACTCGGACCGCTCGCCCACGCCGGCACCCCGCAGGAAGCCGCCGCGGCGGAACTCGTCGTGCTCGCAGTCGGCTGGCCCCAGATCCCGGACGCGGTAGCCGGCCTGCCGCCCTTCGACGGGCGCATCGTCATCGACGCCACCAACCAGTTCGCCGCCCCGCCGCCGCCCATGAAGATCGCCGACCTGGGCGAGCTGACCGGCAGCGAACACGTCGCCTCACTGCTGCCCGGAGCCCGCGTCGTCAAGGCGTTCAACACCCTCTACGGCCAGTACATCGCCGCCGACCCGCGCCACCAGGCCGGACGCCAGGTGCTGTTCCTCGCCGGTGACGACGCCGACGCCAAGACCACCGTCAAGGACCTCACCGCCGCCTTCGGCTTCGCCCCCGTCGACCTCGGCTCCCTGCGAGAGGGCGGACGCCTCATGCAGCTCGGCGGCCCACTGTCGGGCCTCCACGCCCTCAAACAGGACTGAGCCGGGCCCTCGCCCATTCCTGACTTCTCCTCCTCATCCCCCCTCAGCACAAGGAAGTTGCTCATGACCACCACCCAGCCCCTGCTGCAGCCCGTCCGTCTCGGCGCGCTGGAGCTTTCCAACAGCGTCGTCATGGCCCCCATGACCCGTGCTCGCGCTCAGAACGCCGAGCTGGCCCCCACCGACCTGCACGCGACCTTCTACGCGCAGCGCGCCGGCGCCGGCCTGATCGTCACCGAGGGAACGTGGGTCAACTCCGACGCGATCGGCTTCATCCACGCGCCCGGCATCTACACCGACAGCCAGACCGCCGGCTGGGCGAAGGTGACCGAAGCCGTCCACGAGGCCGGCGGGCGGATCGTCTCCCAGTTCGGTCACCTCGGCGCGGCCTCGCACCCCGACCACCTCGGCGGCCGCCTGCCCGCCGGACCCTCGGCCATCAACCCCGGCGAGAAGTCCTTCACCCCCTCCGGCCCGAAGGACACCGTCACCCCGCGCGCCTACACCGCCGCCGAGATCGCCGCCACCATTGCCGACTACCGCCATGCGGCCGAGAACGCCCGCCGCGCCGGCTTCGACGGCGTGGAAATCCACGCCCAGCAGTCCCACTTGATCCCGCAGTTCCTCAACCCGCGTCTCAATCAGCGCACCGACGCCTACGGAGGCAGCAGCGAGAAGCGGGCCCGGTTCCTCCTCGACATCCTCGACGCCGTCAGTGACGTGTGGGGCAGCGACCGCGTCAGCGTGAAGATGTCCCCGGGCTGGGCCAACGGAACCACGTTCACCGCGGACGAGGAGACACTCACCGACTACGACCAGCTGTTCAAGAAGCTCAGCGACAGCAACCTGGCCTACCTGCACCTGCTGGGCACCCCCGGCACCATCGAGGAGCGCATCGCCCTCTTCTCCCGCTACCGCGCCCACTACCTGGGCAACATCGTCGCCAACCTCGGCTTCACCCAGGCCCTCGGCAACGAGATCCTCGACCACGGGATCGTCAATGCGGTCTCCTTCGCCGAGCCCTTCATCGCCAACCCCGACCTGGTCGAGCGCTTCGCGCAGGGCCACCCGCTGGCCGACGGCGACCGGGGCACCTACTACGGCGGTCACGCCGAGGGCTACACCGACTACCCCGCCTTCACCGCCAACTGAGCAAGAAAGGTTCAGTGCTGGTGTGTGGGGCGGCAGAAGGTTTCCTGCTGCCCCACACCGAACGCAGCGCCGACCGGTTCCCGGACGCCACTGGCCGCGAACCACAGCAAACAGGGGCAACATCACAGGCCGGGTACCTCCAACGCAGCGGGCCCAGTCCCGAGCCACGAAACTGGGCCCGTTCGCGTCCCCCGGCGACTGACCTCCCCTTCCCGGCGGGCCCCCCGGCTCACCCCAGGATGCGCCGGCGTCCGCGAGCCGGGTTTCCAGTCCGGGAGGGGAGCAAGCCGACTGCATGGGTCAATGGCAGGGGCTCTGCCGTTCCTCTCCCGTGGCTTGCCCTCGCCAGCTGCCGCATCCTGGTGGGGGCGGTCTCGTCCCCGCGGAACTCACAGCCCCCTCAGGGCGGGGCCGCCCTTCCCCCTCGGCCGTGCCCGGTCCTTTGTCCGTCTCCCGGTGCCGGCGCCTGGGGTGGGGGTTCGTCGACAAGGTCCGCCGCGTCGTCGCCTCGCACGCCGAGTGCATCCGGTACCTCTCCGACCCGGGCACCGAAGCCCTGGCCGCGCAGTACGAGCTGGAGCAGGCCTTCGCGACGCTCCCAGCCGCTGCCGGTGCCCACGCCCATTCGGCGTTCCTGTGCGACCACGCCACCGCCACCGACACCGTCGGCGCAATGGGCGACCTCGTGGAGCACCTGGCCTTCGGCCTGCTCTACGACCCTGACGCCAAGCCCGAGGACCGGCCCAACACCGCACGCTCGTCATCAGCCAACAGCAACGGCTCCAACTTCGGACCCCGCCGTGGCACCGACACACCACCAGAAATACTCATCAAAAATCTTTCGGCGTGGCGGGCGGCGTAGCGGGCGACGACGGCACACGGCTGCCCGATCGACGTGTCGCCGCCCAGCGCTGGGTCCACCACCGACCTTGAGGAGTTCGGCCGCCGACACGCCGGCCGCTTCGAACGCGAAGACATCCATGCCGACCTCGCCGGCGCCGAGTGGACCGACGACGAGGTGTTCGCCGCCTACGGCCTGGACGACGCCACAATTGCCGCGCTGCGCTCCTGGGCCGTGGAGTGGGCCGATGAACCGGTGGCCGGGCTTCTCGAGGAGTCCGTCGGTCCTGACGCCGACTGAAGCGGCCCCCGCTGGTCCATCCGCGGACACATCGTGGACGACTCGGCCGCCGCACCGCGTAGGACGCGGTCTTTCAAGCGTTCGACGTCTCGCTGCACGGGCGCGGAAGCAGTAGACCATGGAGGACGAGGCTTGAGAGTGCGTCGGCCATGGTGTTCCTGTCCTGTTCGGCCGCCGGTGCGGCGGCGGGGTTCAGCCGTTCTGCGATCGGGTCTTGTGCGAGGGCCAGTGCGGGACCGGTGACGGCGAAGTACAGGATGTGCGTCGGCACACGCGGAATGCGGCCTGACGTCATGAGCCTGTCGACGAGCGGTGCGATGCTGTCCCAGAACGGCTTGATGAATCGCTGGTGGAGGTAGTCGAGGCGGTCGGAGTCGCGTGTTGACTCATCGCTGATCAGCCGATTCATACCCGAGGCGTTCGCGGCCACGCGGTAGAGCGCGACGATGACGTTCCTCAGGCGTTCGTCGTCGTCGAGGCACTGTGCGAGCAACCGGTCGAGCGCGGGCTGGGTATCCCGCAGCCCGAAGTCCACCACGGCGCGCCAGAAGTTCCCCTTCGACCCGTAACGCTCGTTGATGAAGTTGTGGCTGACCTCGAGCCGCCGGGCCAGCTCCCGCATGGTGGTCGCGGCGTAACCGAACTCGGCGAAGGCGATGAGGCCCCGCCGGAGGATCTCGCTGTCGTCCATGCGGACCGGGGCGTACTTCCCGCGCGTCGTCTCCTCCGGGTCCTGTGCTGGTGTTCCGTCCGTCACTCCGGCATCTCTCCGTTCGGTTCCCCGCGGCCTCATCGTGATCGCCGCTCTCTGCCGAGCGGCGAATGTCGCATTCCCTCGGGGTGCCGGTGCGCTTCCGGACCGGTCGTGCACCCCAGGTCTGCCATTTCCTGGCGTACGACCCGGGGAATCGGTGGTTGTCATGCTTCTCCGTCGCAGGCCACGAGGCTTTCCGGGATGCGAGTCTTTCACGCCGTCCGCAGCCCGGGCGGGAGAGTGCGTATCCGACCATGAGAAGTGCTTGACGCTTGTCAAGCATCGACGCATGATTGACGCGTCAAGTACATCGGCGCCCGTCAGGCACCGACTACTACGTCTTTCAGGAGTGCCCCGTGTTCTTCAGTAAGACCCGTGAGGCCGTATCCACCTCCGGTGCCACCTCCGCGTCCACGCGACGCCGCAAGGTGATCGGCACCGCGGCCGGCATCGTCGCCGTCGCCCTGACCGCCGTGGCCGTGCCGGCCGCGGCGCAGAGCCAGGGGTCGCACACCGGCTCGTCCAGCCACTCCCGCCACCACTACCTGTCGCCGCTGCAGGTCACCTCGGCGTACTACGCCAGCTACAACGGCGACCTGGCCGCCGGATTCGACCGCTACATCTCCAAGGACCTGGTGCTCCACGGATTCAACGGCCCCGAGAGCCGCGAGGACTGGATCAACGGCGATCTCAACATCAAGGCGGGGCTGACCGGCTTCAAGATGACCGTCCTGGACCAGATCGTGGAGGGCGACAAAGTCGTCACGCGGTGGAGTTTCGCAGGCCGTCACACCGGGACGGTCTTCGGCATTCCGGCCTCCGGCCGCGAGGTTCAGCTCAGCGGTATCTCCATCGACCGCGTGATACACGGCCAGTCCGTGGAGCACTGGTCGGAGGGGAACTTCGGAGTGTTCCTGGACGAGCTCCGCGCTGAGACGCCTCCCGGCACCGTCCACCCCAGCACCAAGTAAACCGGCGCCCGCTTTGGCGCAGGGCCCTGCCAAGGCCCGGTGACCGACCCACCCCGGGCGCACCGTGCACACGGGGCGCCCGGGGACCGGGGCTGCTGGCACGGGGCGCAAGGCCACTCGCACAATCCATTCGGCAGGAGAACGTTCCATGGCATCCCTTCTTGACGGCAAGGTCGTGCTGATCACCGGCACCGGCGTAGGTATGGGCCGCGTCGCGGCGCAGGTGTTCGCCAGAGAGGGCGCGAAGGTCGTCGGATGCGACATCCGGGCCGACGCCAACGAGAAGACCGTCGGACTCGTCCGCCGCGCGGGCGGCGAGATGACCGGCATCGCGCCGGTCGACCTCACCGACCCCGACCAGGTACGGCACCTGGTCGAGGATGCCGCGGGGGCCTACGGCGGACTCGACGTCGTCTACAACAACGCCGCCTCCCTGCGCTTCGGCGCCATACCTCACTTTCCCGTCGAGGACTGGCGGGCGACCATCACCGGGGAACTCGACATCCCCTTCTTCGTCTCGAAGTTCGCCTGGCCGCACCTGGTGCAGCGCGGTGGCGGCGTCATCATCAACGTCGCGTCCATGGCCGGAATGATCGCCGGCCACAACCCCCCGATGGTCGGGCACACCGCGGCGAACGCCGGGGTCATCGGCATGACGCGGCAGATGGCTCTCGAGGGCGCCGACCACGGGATTCGCGCGGTGGCGATCAGCCCGGGCCCCGTCCTGACCCCCGCCAGCGACCGCGACCTCGGCGACAACCAGGCGATGCGGGACGCGATCACCAGCAAGACACTGCTCAAGCGCTTCGCCCAGCCCGAGGAAATCGTCGAGCTGGCCGCCTTCCTCGCTTCCGACCGCGCCTCGTACATCACGGGCACGAACTACGCGGTCGACGGCGGCGCGAGCGCCTGGTAGCGGAGTACGCCCGGTCCCACCCTCGTCTCCCCGGGGTGGGACCGGGACCCCGAAGATCGCGACCGAGACGCAACCCGGACCGAATCCCGACCGACCGCGGCACGTGGGGATCGAAGGTCCACTCACCTGCGCTCCGCCCCCGCGGCTCGGACGAAGCGACGCAGGCCGCGCACCTGACCGCCTCCCTCCCCAGCGCCCAACGGCCCGGCAGAGCAGCCTCTGCCGAGCGGCACGCCAGTCGGCCCAGAGTTCACCGGGCCCCGCCGTCCCAACACTCATCACGCCACCCATCGTTACTTTCTCTTCTGACTAGGAACCGTCGTGTACATAGCCGCTGTCATCCTCAGCGTTTTGCTTGCCCTCGTCCTCCTCGCCGCCGGCGCCCCCAAGATGCAACTCAAGGGGGCCGTGCCGGACGGCCTTATCGAGAAGGGGCTCAGCTCCGCCCTGGTCCGATTCATCGGAATCGCGGAGGCGGCCGCAGCCGCCGGACTGATCGTCGGCATCTGGTGGCAGCCGCTCGGCATCGCGGCTGCGGTTGGCACGGTTGCGGTACTCATCGGCGCAATCAGCTTCCATGCAAAGAAGGGCGAGTACAGCGACAGCGCGACGCGCAACGCCGCAATCACCCCCATCGTGTTGCTGCTCGTGGCCGTGGCCAACGGCATCACGCTGGCCGCGTCACTGTAGGTGCGACCTGCGGCCCCCGGGCCGGAGCATGTAGGCCGCGCCGTCTGCAGGAGCTGCGGGTGGACCTGGCCAAGGCCACCGATGCACTGGCCGCGGATTTGGGCCGGGCGCCGACGGTGGCAGAGCTCGCGGCTCGGCTGGAGATCGGCGAGGAGGAGGTGGTGGAGGCGATGACGGCCGCCAATGCCTACTCCGAGGCGTCCTTGGACGCGCCGCCCACCGATGAGGGCTACAGCGGGACGGGGTGGGCGGACCGGCTGGGCTACGACGACAACGCCTTCGCGAAGATCGAGGGCCTCGAGGCGGTCAAGCCGCTGATCGCGCAGCTGCCGGAACGGGACCGGCTCATCCTGTCCCTGCGCTCGGCCACGAATTGACGCAGGCGCAGATCAGCGAACGGCTGGGAGTGTCCCAGATGCAGGTCTCCCGGCTCCTGACCCGGATCCTTGACCGCCTGAGGGAGCAGGTGCTGGCGCTGCCGTAATTCGTTGCCGAGATAGCGGCCCGGCCGGGGACCCACCGGCGGCTTGTACCGCCGTATCCCGGCCGGGTCGACACGGCACACGATAGGCCCCGGGCTGTCGCACATCGGTGAGGCCGTGCATCGAGTCGGACGCTGGGATGTACCGGCGGGACTTCGGTGCGGGTGAGGGGATGAGGCGAGGCGCCGCAACGGACGCCTGACAGCGTAGGACGGGCCGACCGGTCTGGCGTGCCGACAGCAGCGCCGCGCTCCCCGGCGCTGCTGTCGGCACGTTCTGGATCAGTGCCGCGGACATGCGTGTGGGGCCGCCCCTTAGGGGCGGCCCCACACGCATGTGCCCATTGGTGCTGGGTCAGGGGCGGGTGATGTCCTGGCCGACGTCCTTGAGCTTCTCCTTGGCCTCGCGGGCGTCGCCCTTGGCCTGCTCGGCGCGGCCCTTGGCGGTCAGGCGGTCATTGCCCACAGCCTTGCCGGCGGCTTCCTTGGCCTTGCCGACGGCCTGCTCGGTCTTCGCCTTGGCCTTCTCGTTGGCAGTCATACCGTGCACCTTTCGTGGCGTTGACGTCGGAGCGTTGTTGTGTCGTCTGACCGCCGGGCATTTCTGCAAACGTGCCAGGCGGACGATCCCGTGCGCTGTGCCGAATGCACGGGCGGCGGCTCGCCGGGGAGGTTCCGCGTTGGTTCCCGGTGCGCGGCCGGCGAGCCGCTTGCCGCTCGTCTACCCCGGTCCCAGCGGGGGTAGTGCAAAGGGTGGGGTTCGCGGCTTGGTCGGCGGCACGAACCCCACCCTTGGTCTGGGATGGTGTCAGGTCACCATCGGTACCAGCGGCGGCGTCCGCCGCCTTCGGCCGCTCGGAAGACGAACCCGAGCGCCCATACCACCAACACGATGATGGCGATCCACCACAGCGCCTTGAGGGCGAACCCGGCGCCGAACAGGACCAGGGCGAGCAGCAGGACAAGCAGCAAAGGAACCATGTCGTCAACCTCCTGACCTCGCGTCTGCCCCGCAAGCCGGCCGCTACGCGCGAACGGCGGAGCAGGCATCGGTGTGGTCGGTGGCCCGACGGGTGTCGTCGTGTGTCAGTGCGCCAGGGGCCGGCTCGGGGCGGCGGGCATGGGCGGGCAGCAGAAGCCGGGACAGTTGCCACCTCACCCCAGCCGGTGGGGAACTGCTCGTCGTCCTTGCCGCCCTGCAACAGTGGGGTGACTGCTACTGCATACGCCCTTCCGGACCCACCGTTCTGCGCCGTCAGTGCTCCTCGGGGGATTTCCGTGCATGTTGGTCTCATCTCCGACAGCCGTGGTCTTGAGATTCCCATGGCAGACGTTGACATGGTGATCGTCAATCCTGGTTGACCCCCGCGGTGTTGCTGGCGATGCCGGTCGGTCCAGCAGACGATGCGGTAGATTTCCGCGCCAGGACGGCAGCCGGGTGCCCGAAACTTCCTGGGCCCCAGGCAAGTCCGGTTTCTGTAGATTTTGTACGCGTCTTGCAGCTAGGAAGCCGCAGGTGACAGCCGAGGTGCAGGGTTTGTGGCCCTCCTTTTTGACTGCTCTGCCCATACGCTTTTTCCCTGATCCCCATATCGGGTACCCCATTGGTCCGCGAGGGTGGCGACGATGAACAGACCTCGGCCGGTCTCGTCGATGGTGCGGGCGTGTTTCACGTGTGGAGCGCAGGTCGAGGCATCGCTGACCTCGCTGGTCAGCATCTCGTCAAGGATCAGCCGTAGCTGCAGTGGTGGGGCGCCGTAGCGGACCGCGTTGCCGACGAGTTCGCTGACGATGAGCTCATTGGTGAACGCAATGTTTTCGTCCACGCCCCAGGCATGAAGTTGGCGCCGAGCTGCCGCACGGGCGAGCGGGGCGGCCTCGGGATACGGCGGCAGGGGGAGGACCAGCACCTGATCTGGGGGCAGCGCTTTCGTGCGCGCGAGCAGCATCAGTCTTTCGTCGGTCTGGTGGCCGTGTGTGAGCGCATGTGTGATGTCGTCTCGCAGTTCGGGCAGACTCCGTTCGTTGCCGCGGTCCAGGAGCGGGCGCAGTGGCCCCGTCAGGACCTCGCTTGCGAGTGGCGCGGTGGCCATGGCCAAGGTGGTGCCTTCGGGGAGGCTGACCGTGGTCGCGGGAAACGGGGCGTTGCCCGTTCCGGCGAGCAAGGGACCTGGAGGCACGGTCAAGGTGGACGAAGTGCCGTCGGGGAAGACGGCTACTGGCTCCGGGAGACCGGCACGGGCGAGGGCGCAGGTGAGAGTGACGGGGTCGTAGATCGCGATGGCGCAGCCGGCAGTGAGCGACTCGTGGTGCAGAGGATCGCTGGGCGGCAACGCGGCACGTTCGGCTGCGAGACGGGTCGCGGTGTCGCTCAATCGGGCCAGTAGCTCGTCGGGCCCCAGGTCCAGCGCGGCAATTGAGTGGAGCGCCGTCCGGAGCAGCCCCATCGTGACCGCAGCGGCGACGCCTCGCCCGGCGACGTCGCCGACGACCAGCGCGGTCCGTGCGCCGGGCAACGCGATCGCGTCGAACCATACGCCGCCACCTTCCGGCCCTGGAAAGTGCAGTTGGCAGACTTCTACGGAGCTTGGTGTGGCTGGGCGCTGGGGGAGAAGCCTGCGCTGCAGAGTGGCTGCGATGGTCCGCTCACGGGTGTACCGACGGGCGTTGTCGATGCACAGAGCGGCGTGCGCGCACACGTCGGACGCAAGCTGGAGGTCCTCCTCCTCGAAGGGATCTTCGTGCTGGTGGCGGTAGAAGCTGACGACCCCCAGAGCATGACCACGCAATGCCAGCGGTGCCACGATCAAACAGTGGGCATCGGACCGTTTGATGGAGTCCGCCAGGGCTGGGTCGGCGGCGAGCCATGCGGTGTCGGCGTCGATCGGGACCAGGCGTGGGCGGAGGTCGGAAAGTACGTGCGAGAAGGGGGTGCCGGATGGCAGCGGGCGCACGTCTCCCGACCGGTAGGCCGGGGTCCGTCCTCCTCGGAAGGCTGTTCGGTGCAGGGGAACGTTGTGGTCGACGGGGACCAGCGGAGGGTCCTCGCCGCGGACGACGTCTTCGATGACTTCGACGACGGCGATGCCGGTGAAGGCAGGCACTACTGCGTCCACCAGTTCTCGGCACACAGCCAGCACGTCCAGCCGGCGCCCCACGCATGTGCGGACGGTGTCCAGGAGGACCAGCCGTTTCAGCGCGTTCTCACGCTCGGTAACGTCAATCGCTGACGCCACCAGACCGAGCACGTCCCCACGGCCGCCCTCCAGGCGGGCGAAGGAGACGGAGTAGATGCGGCGTCTGTGCTGGCCAGGTGCTTCGGCGGTCCGGACGAGCCGGTTCAGTACCGGCACTCCGCTGTCCATGACCCTGTGAGCCACCGCGAGCTCTTGCTCAGGGTCTTCGAGTTCGAATGCCTCGGTGAACGGCTTGCCGATCAGGTCCGCCACTGGCGTGTCGCGCAGCCAGCGGGTGCCGGTGTTCATTCGGACCACGCGCAGTTGGTTGTCCAGGACGTAGATCCCCACCGGGGACTGGGTGAACATGGCCTTCAAGACCGCCACGTCCTGCTGTGAGACGGCGTTCGCTGCAGCGCGTACCTGCCAAACAACGGAAGTGCCGTTCAGTATTGGTCTGACCAGCACCGGGGCCCCATCAAAGATGCTGCCTCGGCGCCCGCGGTCAGTGCCGATCTCACGCATCAGCGCGACGACGGACTGGCCTACGGCTTCCTCGGCGGACCATCCGAACAACTCCTCCGCAAGGCGCTGCCACTCGATCACCCGCCCGTCCTCGGCGATCATCATGAGCACGTCGCGGTCGGGCATCGAAAACACCTCCCGCTCATCCACCCCCGGTGTGCGCAGTGCACTCCTTCACCAGTTCAAGCGCGTGGCGGCCCCCCGGCAACCCGACCCGGGCGCTTCAAGCTGTAGCGGCGGGCTGATCTACCTATTGCGGAGGATGCCGCGAAAGCCGCCCTCCCCTCCTCCACAGACGCGGTACGCACGCCGGCGTGCAGGCACTGCCGCCCGGACGCTGCCTTGGGGTTCGACCCGCGAGACGCCGACCACACGCACCGACCGCTCTTGGCCTCGGGCCACGATCGCAAGGTGCACGGCGACCGCGCTGTTCTTGTTCAACCACGCAGCTGGCGCCCACGTCTGACCCGCTCTTCACGTCGTAGAGCACGAAGGAGACCGGTTCGGCCACGGAGCCGGGGCGCATCCGGCGGGGGCGGATGGGACGGAAAACGGCCCGCGGGTTGTGTCGCAGGTGCTGTCGAGGATGGTGCGATCCCGTCCCGCGGTGAGGATGTCGGCCTTGACCGTCCACCGCTGGCCCTGCTTCTCGACGGCGATGCGCACCCGGCGCTGCTTGGGCCGCCGGTGCGGCGCTGCAGGCGTCGACGTCGGTGGTGTCCTGGACCAGGCGGATGGACGCGGGCAGCGGGCTGCACGGGGATCACCGGTGTCAGGATCGGGAAGTACGCGCGATACCCGATGCCGGAACGTCGCCTGCTCCGACGCGGGTGCGCCCGACCTGCCCCGACCGCGTTCCAACACGCCACGGGCGCCGGGGCCGTGGACACCCGTTGGACAGCCGTTCCTCCTGCTTGGCCGCCGACCGAGCCTCGAACGTGACAGGGCATGCGCCTGGTCAACGACACCACCCGCGCGATCCATGAATCACAGACCCTGCGCGTCGAGCGCGTCTACGCCACCCGAGGAGCCGGTCCGCCCTGGACCAGGGCCTGCCCCCGGGCTGTCACTACAGGGAGGGATCGGCTCGGCCACCCCGCCCGTCTACCCGTTCGGCTGCATGCCGCGCCCGCGGGCCGGGGCACACCTAGCATGCTGACTGTGCGACTTATTCTCCCGAAGGTCGAGGGTGGCGGCCGGGTACAGGGTCTGCTGCAGCTCATCGAGGACGGCATCCATCTCGTCGTCGCGGCGCTCCTCGTGCTGCTCGCGGGGCTTTTGACTGTCGGGGTCGTCCATGACGTCATCACATCGATCCAGGGGCCGTACCGCGAGGATGCGGTTGTTCTGTCCGCCCTGGACAACGGCCTTGTGCTGTTCATCGTGGCTGAACTGCTTCATACCGTCCGTCTCACCATCAGGAACCAGACCCTCGATGCGGAGCCGTTTCTCGTCGTCGGCCTGATCGCCGGCATTCGCAAGGTCCTCATCGTGACGGCCGAGGCGGAGAGGTCCTTCCGGTGGAACGTCGAGGGGATCGAACTGCTCATCCTGGCGGGGTTGATCCTCGTGATGGCGACGGCGGCGTATGTGTGGCGGCGTTCGACGCGGCCGGGAGACTACTTTCCGCTTCCAGAGGCGCGGCGCCGCCCGTCGCCGGCGCCGTCACCCGCTCCGGTGAGCGGGTCCTGATCCGTCACCTCCTGCCGCCGCGGCCGCCCGTACCCGCTGCTCCTCACGTGCAGAGCCGATGTCCCGTTCCAGGGGTGTGCGGCTGACGGCCGTCGTGAGGTCCTCCAGGGCCCGTTTCTGCAGTTCCGCCCCGCGCAGCACCACCGGGCTCCGGTCCTCGGCGGCGTTTTCCCACTCGTGGAGCGCTTCTTCCACCCGCCGCCAGTCCGGGGTTTTGTGCTCGCGCACGTCGTCTGCTGCCTGCGCGGTGTCCGCCTCCAGGGCGGCGGCGAGCCGCTCTGCCTCGGGGAAGGAGCGGCCGTCGGCCCGTGGGACGTGGCTCTCCATGAGCATCGCCGCCCGGCCGAAACCCTTGAGCGCCTTTTGTGCTTCCTCCGCCTCGCGCGACGTCAGGCCCCTGGGGCGAAGCGGTTCCTGCCGTGCCCGGTCGTAGGCCCCCTGCCAGGCGGCTCGTGCCTGCCTGCTCGCCAGCAGTGCCCTGCGCAGGTCGGCGCGATGTTCCCGGGTCGGTTCGGCGTAGCTGCGCAGCACCGCGGCCGCGTAGCGGCCATTGGCGGCGAGCCAGTCCGCGAGTCGGCCCGGCAGCCGGGGCGTCTCCCATGCGGGGAACACCACATACGCCAGCATGGCCAGGGCCCCGCCGATCAGGGTGAGCACCACCCGCTCCGGGACCGTCTGCTCCCATGCCTGGCCGCCCATGCCGAGCAGGAAGACGACGTACGCGGCGGTGAAGCACTGGGAGTAGGCGTAGCCCGTACGGATCAGCGTGTACGACAGGCCCGCCGAGACCACCGCAAGCGCACCGAACACGTGGGCGTCCGGGCCCACGGTGCGCACCATCGCGGTGGCGAGCGCGACTCCTGCCAGGGTCCCGGCAAGACGGGCCACCGCACGCGCGTACGTCCGGTGGAAGTCCGGCCGCATCACCATCACCGAGGCGATGGGCGCCCAGTAGCCGTGGTTCAGCGGTAGCCGGGTGGCGATCAGATAGCCGAGCGTGGCCACCGCCGCCAGACGGAGGGCGTGCCGGAGCACGGGCGAGTCGAGGCGGAGTTCGCTGCGGGCGGCCCGGACGACGACTGGGAGCAGACGGAACATGGTCGGGCGCACCAGAAACTGGGCGCTCGCGGGGCCGGGTGGCGTGGGCGTCTTCCCGCGCGCGCCACCGCTCCCGGCGATCTCCATCGCCTCGCCGAGCAGTTCCACGAGCTGCTCGGCGGCTTGCCGGGCGGGCCCCTCCAGCACCTCGTGCTCGTCGTCGAGGTGCAGGATCTCCGCGGTCTGGGGCGGCACCTGTGCGGGGGTGCCGCGGCGGATCGTACGGGCGGCCGCGTCCAGGACGTCGGCGGCCGCGTCGAGCAACTCCCGCGCGCGGTCCCGCCCGGGTCCCTCCGCCGGGGCGCCGACGTCGGGGTCGGCGAGCGCGGCGACGACCGGCCGAATGCGTTCGGCCAGGCCCCGGGGGCCGTGGAGGACGGCAGGGCGGGTGCGGGCCTGTGACGGCGTCACGGCGGCCGCGTCCCGGGCTGTCATCAATGGCTCCGGGTCGAAGGGGGCGGTCGGGTCGTGCCGCAGCCGGCGGGCGTAGTCCGCCACGGCGGCCAGGGCGTCGGCGAGCGCGTCTCGATGCGCTCCCCAACGGCGGATCGGGAACAGCCAGATCAGCACGGCCTGCGCCACACCGCCGAGCGCGATGATCCCGGCGTGCTCCAGGGCTCGCCCGGCGCTCGTGGGCAGGGTGACGGTCACCAGCATGCTGCCTACGGTCGTCGCTGCGACGATCCCGGCGGTCGATCCGACGGCCCACGCCATCCCGGCGAGAAAGGCCCATACGGCCAGCAGTGGGAGGTACGTCACGAGCCGCCCCGCCGCCAGGTAGCCCACGAAGGTGCTGAGCGCCAGACCCGCGCCCGCGCCGAGCGCGATCACCTTGCGTGGACGCCAGGTGCGCTGGAATGTGGCCGCACCCGCGGAGTAGGCGCCGAGGGCTGCGGACGCGGCGTACGCGGGGGAGACCAGCCACAGGGTCGGCCCGAGGACGATCGCCACCCCGACTGCCGTACGCAGCGCGAGGAGGGGTTCCAGCCGTGTCTCCTCGATCGTGAGCCCGGACCGCACGACCTCCCAGAGGGCGCGCAGCCACGTCACGGGTGCGAGCTTGGCCGGACTGTCCTGCCGGGTCGCCTCGGGCCCGTTCGAGGTGCGGCAGCCGTCGGGCAAGGAAGCCTCCCAAGCTCCGTGAAAGGGCTGGCGGCCGCAGCCGCCAGCTCGGGGTGCGGCCACTGCGGACACCTGAGCGTCCGCTGTCCGTCCTACCGGGCCGGAGCGCGGGCGATGTGTCCCGGCCCCGGCCGGAGGAACTGGTGGGACGGCGGCTCGGAATACTTACCGCCCGGGACACCTACCGCTTGTGGCCGTTCCCGTGTCCGTTCGGATGCAGGACCACCTTGGTCCAGCCCTCGTCACGGGCGTCGAAGTGCTGGTAGGCGGTGGGGGCCTCATCGAGGCTGAGTTCGTGGGAGACGACGAAGCTCGGCTTTGCCTTCCCGCCGGCGATCAGATCCCGCAGCGCCCGGTTGTACCTCTTCACCGGCGCCTGTCCGGTGCCCATGTGCTGACCCTTGAACCACATCAGGCCGAAGTCGATCGGGACTTTGCCCTGCGCCTCCAGCTCCCCTTGGGCCTCGGCGCCGCCGGGGTCCTGGGGCAGGAACACGCCCACCACGCCGATGTCGCCGGTGAACCTGACCGAGTCGATCAGTGCGTTGACGGTGAGGCTGGCGTCCTCGTGGCCCTTGGGGTCGTGTGCCTGGTAGCCGACGCACTCACAGCCGTTGTCGGCGCCCAGACCGAGGGTGGCGTCCTTGACGACCTCCGCCGGCTTCTGCTCGGCGGTGTTGATCGGGATGGCCCCGATCTCCTCCGCCTTGCGCAGCCGGTCGGGCTGGTGGTCGGCCACCCAGACGCGGCCGGCGCCCTTGAGGAGGGCCGAGTAGGCCGCCATCAGCCCGACGGGACCGGCTCCGAAGACGATGGTCTGGTCGCCGGGTTTGACGTGGGCCATCTCGGTGGCGTGATAGCCGGTGGGGAAGATGTCGGCGAGCATCACGTAGTCGGTCTGCCGGTCGGCGGCGTCCTCGCCCAGACGCAGCGCGTTGAAGTCGCCGTAGGGTACGCGCAGCAGTTCCGCCTGGCCGCCCTGGTAGGGGCCCATGTCGGCGAATCCGTAGGCGGCTCCGGCGAGGGCCGGTTCCGGCTGCATGGTCAGGCAGTAGTTGGTCAGACCCCGCTCGCACTGCTTGCAGAAGCCGCAAGCGATGTTGAAGGGCAGGACCACGTACTGGCCGACCTGGACCTTGCGGACGGCCGAGCCGACCTCCACGACCTGGCCCATGTTCTCGTGTCCCAGGGTGCGGCCGGATTCGAACGAGGTGCGGCCTTCGTACATGTGCAGGTCCGAACCGCAGATGTTGGTAGTGGTGATCTTGACGATGATGTCGCAGGGATGTTCGATCTTCGCGTCCGGTACGTCCTTCACGGTGACCGTTCGCGGGCCTTCGTATACCGCTGCTTTCATGATGGCTTCCTTTGGTGCCGCGGCATGACCGCAGCACGGCAGGGACGGAGACTGGCGCAGAGAGCCTGACTCCAGGAAGTGGATGCGACGGGGTCCGTGGCTCCGGCGTGCCTCTGCGGGCCGTTGCCACGGCAGTTGGACCGGTGGTGGCCACATCTGGGCCGTCAAGCGGAATCCCGGCGCTCCGGCGGCGTATCGTCCGGGTCCCGTCGGCCCGCGACGCGATATGGCCACGCGCCTATCGACCAGCGGAATTCCCGGACCCGGACAATCGCCGACAAATGACGCTTCTCAAGCCAACGTTACCAGCCGGCTAGTCATGATGGCCGTCCTGAAGCATGCGGCGACGTTCCTGTTCGCGCTTGGAGTAGGCGGCCGCCCGGATCGCCTCGTCGCTCTCCAAGCCTGAGCCCAGCGCTCCACCCACGGTGGCGACCGAAGCGACGAACCAGGACAACGTCCAGTATTCCGCGGCGTGCAGCGGGGTTCGTGTGGTGGATGCGAACACTTGGCCGTTGATGATGAACAGGGCCCACACCAGGTTGATGACGATCAAACCGCCGTAGCAGACGAGTACTCCGATCCCCACGGTCATGACGGTCGAGGTGTTGTAGAGCCTTGCCCTCTGCCTCGCCTCCCGGGAGACCTCTGCTGATCGATGCCACAGCTGCGCATCCACGATCAGCCAGCCGATCATGAGCGCGACGGACCCGACCGTGGCGATCACGAGGCGTGGCGTGCTCAGGGACTCGGCCAGGCTCCAGATGGTGGAGTTCACCGTGGCGACTGCTCCTGTGGCGAGTGCGGCCGCCAGGGCTTTCGACAAGCCCGGCACCAACCGCCACGGCCGGTTGGCGCGGACCATACCGAGGAGCACTCTCAGGTACCCGCGGGGCCCGCTGACGACGTACCGGAGATCAGCGGTCTCCTCCTCACCGACCTGGCCCGGGTGAACAGGCGCGAGGCGACTGACGAAGGACCCCAAGAGCGGCTGACCCTGCGGAGGTCCATCGGGCCCGGAGGCCCCGGGGCCCGCCAGGCTGAGGACGGCTTCTTCCACGGCCCGCCGAGCCCTGGTCTGCAGACGCAAGCCCCCCAGCGGAGGGAGGGACAGCAGGGCCAAGCCGTGTTCGTGACTCAAGTCCACAACGAGTTTGAGCCCATGCGAGTGCAGCGGAAGGTCGGTGAGGGCCACGACGATGTCCCAGCTCTCCGCTCTTCCGCGGTCCATGATCCGGCGCATCAAGGTGGGCGGGTCCTCGGTCCCTGCGGTGAAGGGCTCACTGACCACCTCGACGTCGAAACGCCGTCCCTGGCCCCACTTGTCGGCGAGCCGAGCAGGAAGTACCCGTGCCATGCGCCGCGCGATCTCCGTCGGCGCATCCGGATCCGCCAGGAGAGCCACGACCGTAACGCCCTTAGAGGACACCCGCATGACTCCTTCTCGACGGTTGCCCCCGCGATCGCCCGCGCCCACAGGATGCCCCCGAGGTAACGTCGATGCCGCGTGACACGCTGGCCGCCGCCGGCAGGTGCACGGGGTACGGCCGGACCTCCTCCGCCGTGCTCATCGGCATCTCCCGTCTCTACGCCATGCCGTTTGAGTTACCGTCACCGCGGCGTTCTGCACACACCGGCGGCGTTGCGCTCGCTTGCCGGGTCCCATTCAAGGGCTGGACCGGCCCGCCACCGCCCGAGGCCCCTGCACTAGGAGCCGGCGGAGCGGACCAGACTTCCCGTCTTTCCGCGGTGCTCGTGCACGAGGCGGATCGCCATGGCACCCTCACCGGTTGCCGAGGCCACGCGCTTGACCGAGCCGCTCCTGACGTCGCCGGCGGCGAAGACCCCGGGAAGGGTGGTCTCCAGCAGCAACGGACCCCGGCCGAGCGAGTCCCACCGGGTCGGGTCGGCCGCCGCCTCGGCGTCGGCGCCGGTGAGGACGAAGCCCTTGTCGTCCAGGGCCAGTACGCCCCTGAGCCATTCCGTGTGCGGCCGGGCCCCGATGAACACGAAGAGCGCCGCAACCCGCAGCTCCCGGCGCTCACCACTCGCGTTGTCCTCCACCGTCAGCGACTCCAGCTTCTCCTGCCCGGAGGCCACCCGGACTTCGGTGTGGAGCAGCACCTCGATCTTCGGGTGCCGTTCCACCCGGTCCACCAGGTAGCGCGACATGTCCGCGTTGAGGTCACCGCCCCGGACGAGGAGGTGGACCCTGGACGCGTGCTTCGCGAGGAACAGTGCCGCCTGCCCGGCGGAGTTCCCGCCGCCGACCACGGCAACCGGGTCCGTCTGGCAGAGACTGGCCTCGTGGACCGTCGCGGCGTAGTAGACGCTGTTGCCCTCCAGGCGGTCGATGCCGGGCGCCTCGAGCCGGCGGTACCAGACGCCCGAGGCGAGCACCACGGCGCCTGCCCGGGCTCGGGACCCGTCTGTGAAGGTGACGACGTACTCGTCGTCCTGCGGCCTGAGCCCGCTGACCTGGGCCGGCACCATCAGGCGGGCACCGAACTTGCGGGCCTGGAGCACCGCGCGTTCGATGAGCTCACCGCCGGAGATGCCCGACGGGAAGCCGAGGTAGTTCTCGATCCGAGACGTGGTGCCGGCCTGGCCTCCGGTGGCCATGGCGTCGACGGTGACCGTGGTGAGACCGTCGGAGGCACCGTACACGGCGGCGGCGAGTCCCGCGGGGCCCGCCCCGACCACCATCACGTCACACCGCCCGGCCTCCGGGGAGGGGGCGGGCAGCCCGATGAGCCTGGCGAGTTCGGCGTTGCTCGGATTGCGCAGCACCCGTTCGCCCTTCCAAAGGACCACCGGAGTCTCCTCGGGGCGGATGGAGAACCGGCGCAGCAGCGCCTCTGCCTCCTTGTCCTTCTCCAGATCCACCCAGCGGTGGGGCAGCCGGTTGCGAGCGGCGAACTGGCGCAACCGCAGCGTGTCCGGCGAATAGCACGACCCCAGGATCCGGAAGCCGGCGCCGAGGCCGATGAGCAGATACCGGCGGCCCAGGTAGGCGCGGAGGATGAGGTCGCCGAGGACCGGGTCGCGGCCGACCAGGGAGCGTTGCCGCTCCACCGGCACGGCCAGGACCTCGCCGGCCTCGCGCACCACGGCGGTGTCGAACGCCGCCTGGCCTTCCAGCAACCCGAGTTCACCCAGGAATCTGCCGGGTCCGTGCACGGCCACCGTGCGCTCGTCGGACCCGCCGAGGTCGTGGACCATCTCGACGGTCCCGCTGAGGATCGCGAGGAACTCCCGGAACGGCTCGCCCTCGCAGTACAGCACTTGGCCCTCGGCGGTCCTTCGGCGCTCACCGTGCGCGGCGAGGACCTCGAACTGCTCCGGTGTCAGGCGCGGGAACGCCCCGTACCGGTCCGGTGTCTCGTGGACCGCGCTCTGCTGGTGCTCGGCCGCGTTCATCAGACCAGGGCCTCGTGGACGTAGCACCAGCGCCAGTCCTCTCCCGGCTGGAAGGACTGCACAATGGGGTGACCGGCGCTGCCGGCGTGCCGCCTGGCGTGCTTGAGGGGCGAGGAATCGCAGCAGCCGACGTGCCCGCAGGTGAGGCAGAGCCGCAGGTGTACCCACGGGGAATGCTCCTTGAGACACTCCTCGCAGCCCTCCGGGGTGTGCGGCGTCACGGCGCGCACCATCGCCAGGTGTGGGTCGGAAATCGTGACCATCAGGCTTCTCCTTCCGTGTGATGGGACTGCTCAGCAGCGGCCCGCGAAGCTCTCCTTCTCAAACAGCGGCGCAGTTCCGGAGCGGCGGCACCAGCCGGGCGGGTCGTCGCCCCCTCCCCGGCCAAGTAGGACCAGGGGCGTTTCGATGCGGTTCTCCTGCTGGCACCTGTCGGCGGGGTGGTCCGCCACGTGCAGGTCCTGAAGCGCGTGTTGCCGTGCGCGTCGGAGACGATGGAGAAGCCGTGGTCTCGGCCTTGTTGTGGAACTCGTCGAAGCAGCGGTCAGGGGAAACGCTGCGGGGAGTAGACGATCCCCGTGGGGTTGGGGGTCGCCCGCCTGCGGGCAGCTGGAGAGCCCGCGCTCAGGACCGGCCGCGCTTCCGGTGGAGGTGGCAGACCGCTCTTGGCGGCCCCCTGGACGTGCATGAGGCGGCGATCGCCACTCACAGCAGGAGGTCGAAGACTGCTCGGGCCTCGTCCCAGTGCTGGGTCTGGGGGTTCTTCAGCTCGGGGTGGAGGATTTTGAAGCTCTGAGCAAGGGCCAGGCTGAGTCCGCCGACGATGTCCGGATAAGCCGCCTCGGTCTCCTCGTCGGGCGTCCGGTCCAGCGCGGGGTGGCTGGCGAGCTGTTCCAGTATCGGTTTGACTTCCACCTCCTGGTCGATCTTCTGGAAGTGGTGAATGCTTTCCTGCAGGCCCTTCGTGATCGGCAGGTCACAGGTCCGGATGATGTCCCGTCCGTTGGCCTTGGCGGTGGCCTGGGCAACGATCAGCAGATCGTAGAGCTTGGCGTCGACGAAGTCGCTGTAACGCTTGAGATCGTTCTTATCGACGTCCAGCCCCGCGGCTGCGCGGAAGAACCTTTCGAACCTGGCGATGGACATCACAGTCATAACGGCAACCTCCGACTGCGGGTGCCGGGGTGACTCCCGGCCCCAAGGTTTCTCCGCCAGCCTCGCCGACGGGGCATGTGAACGCATACGCATGTCGGGACCAATCAGCCTCCCCGAGTTGCACTGCCAGGCCCAGACGTCCGATCCGCAAAGCAGGCGGAGGAGCGTGCGATCCGTCGAGCCAGACATGTTTGTGGGTGGGCCCATGATCGCTGTCATTGTTTGTGTTGGTCGGCCTGGGCAGCCAAGTGAATTGCGCTTGGCCGTACGCAGGCCTTTCATTCGAGGCCGCCGAGCGGTTACGGCAGCACGCGGGCCGGCGAGTTCGGCATACCGGAGAGCGGTCTCGTCGGTTTCCGCAGTGGCCTGCCCATGGTGTTCACGCTCCAGCAGTGGTTTGCCAGCCCGAAAGCGCCTGCTCGACCCACGAGCGCAGGACGTGCGCGGGTGCCGCGCCGGCCTGCCGGGCGACGGTCTCTCCGTGGTCGAGGACGAGCAGTGTCGGTACCGCCTGGACCTGAAAACGCTGCGACAGCTGCGGGTTTTTATCGACGTCTACCTTGACGAGCTTGATTCGGCCGGCGAGGTCGCGGGCGACCTGTTCGAGGGCGGGGCTGACCATGCGGCAGGGGCCGCACCAGGTAGCCCACAGGTCGACCACGACGGGGACGTCGGCCCGCTCGGCGACCTCGGTGAAGTCGTCGTCGCCCGCGTCCACCATCCACGGTAGGAGCTGCTTGCAGTGGCCGCACTGGGGGCGTCCCTCCGCTGCCGCCGGCACCCGGTTGATACGCCCGCAGTTCGGACAACTCACGGTTGCAGCCTGCATCGTGTTCATGCCGCCCGCGCTCCCTTCACGTCCCCGGGCTGGTCGTAGGTGACAACCAGCTCTCCGTGCTCGGCGTCGACGCGCACCGTCGCACCGTCCTGGACGTCGCCGCGCAGCAGGGCGCGTCCGACCAGCGTCTCGACCTCGTGGGAGATGTAGCGGCGAAGCGGCCGGGCCCCGTACACCGGGTCGTAGCCCTGGTGGGCGATCACCTCGCGGGCCGCGTCGGTGAGTTCGACGGTGATGCGGCGTTCGGCGAGCCGCTGCCGCAGCTCGCCGAACTGCAGCTCGACGATCCGCTCGATCTGCCGCTCGCCGAGCGGCTTGAACAGCACGATGTCGTCGACGCGGTTGAGGAACTCCGGGCGGAAGTGCCCGCGCAGTTCGCCCATCACCCGGGCGTATGCATCGGGCTTGATCTCTCCCTCGGCGGTGGCGCCGTCGAGGAGGTGCTCGGAGCCGATGTTGGAGGTCATGATGACGATGGTGTTGCGGAAGTCGACGGTGCGGCCCTGTGCATCGGTGATGCGGCCATCATCGAGCATTTGCAGCAGGGTGTTGAAGACATCGGTGTGCGCCTTCTCGATCTCGTCGAGGAGCACAACGGAGTACGGCTTGCGGCGCACGGCCTCGGTGAGCTGTCCGCCCTCCTCGTAGCCGACGTATCCGGGCGGTGCGCCCATGAGCCGGCTGACGGTGTGCCGCTCCTGGTACTCGCTCATGTCGAGGCGGACCATGTTCTCCTCGGAGTCGAACAGAGTCCGGGCGAGGGTCTTGGCCAGCTCGGTCTTCCCGACGCCGGTGGGGCCGAGGAAGATGAACGAGCCGATGGGCCGGCGAGGGTCGCGGATGCCGGAGCGGGCTCGGATGATGGCGTCGGTGACGAGCTTGACGGCCTCGTCCTGGCCGATGACGCGCTCGCGCAGGATCTCGTCGAGGCGCAGCAGTTTCTCGCGTTCGCCCTCTTGGAGACGGGCGACGGGGATGCCGGTCCAGGCGGCGACGATCTCGGCGATTTCCTCCTCGGTGACGACCTCGCGCAGCAGCCGGTCCTTCCCCTGTTTGGCGGCCAGTTGTTCCTCCTCCGCGGTGAGTCGCCGCTCCAGTTCCTGGAGGCGGCCGTAGCGGAGTTCGGCGGCGCGGTTGAGGTCGTAGGCGCGTTCGGCCTCCTCTGCGTCGTGGCGGACCTGCTCCAGTTCCTGGCGCAGTTCCTGCACGCGGCGGATCGCCTGCCGTTCGGCCTCCCACTGGGCGTGTTTGGCGTCGGCCTCGCCGCGCAGGTCGGCCAGTTCCCTGCGCAGCTCCTCCAGACGGGCTTTGCTGGCGGGGTCGGTCTCCTTGGACAGGGCCGCTTCCTCGATCTCCAGGCGTGTGACGCGGCGGGTGATCTCGTCGAGTTCGGCGGGCATCGAGTCGATCTCGGTACGCAGCCGGGCGCACGCCTCGTCGACGAGGTCGATGGCCTTGTCGGGCAGGAATCGATCGGTGATGTAGCGGTGGCTGAGGGTGGCCGCGGAGACCAGCGCGTTGTCCTGGATCTTCACGCCGTGGAACACCTCGAGGCGTTCGCGCAGTCCGCGCAGGATGGAGATGGTGTCCTCCACGCTCGGCTCGTCGACCAGGACCTGCTGGAAGCGGCGTTCGAGGGCGGCGTCCTTCTCGATGTGCTTGCGGTACTCGTCGAGGGTGGTGGCGCCGATCATGTGGAGTTCGCCGCGGGCGAGCATCGGCTTGAGCATGTTGCCCGCGTCCATGGCCCCTTCGGCTGCGCCCGCTCCTACGACGGTGTGGAGTTCGTCGACGAAGAGCAGGATGCGCCCCTGGGCGGCCTTCACCTCGGCCAGCACGGCCTTGAGGCGTTCCTCGAACTCGCCGCGGTACTTGGCACCGGCGACCAGGGAGCCCATGTCGAGGGCGAACACCGTCTTGTCGCGCAGGCCCTCGGGGACGTCGCCGCGAACGATGCGCTGGGCCAAGCCCTCGACGATGGCGGTCTTGCCGACGCCGGGGTCGCCGATGAGGACGGGGTTATTCTTGGTCTTGCGGCTGAGGATCTGGGTCACGCGGCGGATCTCCGCGTCCCTCCCGATGACCGGGTCCATCCTGCCGCCGCGCGCCTCGAGGACCAGGTCGCGGCCGTACTTCTCCAGAGCCTCATAGGCCACTTCGGGGTTGGCGGAGGTGACGCGCTGGTTGCCGCGGACCTGGGTGAGCGCGTTCAGGAACGAGTCCCTGGTGATGCCGGCCTGTTTGAGCAGTCGCCCGGCGGCGGTCGAAGAGCTCTCGTCTGCCAGGGCGAGCAGGAGGTGCTCCACGGACACGTATTCGTCCTTGAGGCGTTTGGCCTCCCGTTCGGCGGCGTCCAGCAGGCGGCTGAGGCGCTGGGTGACGAAGACCTGGCCGGGTGCCGCGCCAGGGCCGGTGACCTTCGGGCGGCGGGAGAGTTCCTCCCGCACGGCCGCGCGCAGTTCCTTCGGCTCGGTGCCGGCCTGCTGCAGCAACCGCGGGATCAGACCGTCCTCCTGATCGAGAAGTGCGAGCAGCAGGTGCTCCCCGTCGACCTCGGTGTGCCCCAAGCCGACGGCCGCGCTCTGAGCCTCCTGGAGGGCTTCCTGGGACTTCTGGGTGAGACGGTTCATGTCCATGGGGATGTTTCACTCCTCGTGCCGCGGCCGCGCAGGGCGGCTTCGAGCAGGCTGATGCGGTCCAGCAGGTCGAGCACCAGGCCGATGGATGCGTAGTTGAGGCAGAGTCCGGCGCGCAGCCGCTGGATGCGGGCGAGAACCGCCGGGGCCGTGGGGTCGAACACCAGGTGCCCCGCGGCGTCGCGTTCGGCGTCGACAAGGCCGAGGGCGACGAACCGGCGGATCAGATCGGGGTGGAGGCCCGAACGGCGCGCCACGGCGTCCAGCGAGAGCCTGGGGGCGGGCACGAGCCCGTACCGGACAGCCGTCGAGGCGGTGACGTCGGCGCCCGTTCGTACCGGACGGGCGCCCACGCCGGCCCGGCCGATGCCTGCCGCTCCCACGGGTCGGTCGTTCATCGCGTCCTCCTGGGGTCGAACGAGGAGGTTGCCGCCAGCTCCTCGAACAGTTCGCGCTCCCTGTCGCCGAGGGTGGGCGGCACCATGATGCGGACTTCGGCGTACAGGTCACCGTTCGCGCCCCGCGGGTTCGGCATGCCCTCACCGCGCAGCCTCAGCCGCCGGCCGCTGGACGAACCCGCGGGCACCGTGACCTTGGCCGTTCCGCCGCCGGGGGTGGGCACCGGAACTGTCGCGCCCAGCGAGGCCTCCCAGGGGGTGACCGGAAGCTGCACGTACACATCCCGGCCGTCGAGGCGGAAGCGGGGATGCGGCTGGATCCGCATCCGCAGATACAGGTCCCCCGCGGAGCCGTCGCCGCTGCCTCGGCCGCCCTCGCCCGCCAGCCGGATGCGCTGCCCGTCGACGACGCCGGGCGGCACGTCCACCTCGTACCGCCGCGGCTGCCCGGTGGGACCGGCGAGCGTGACGGTGCGACGGCCGCCTCTGTACGCCTCCTCGACGGTGAGCGGCAGCTCGGCCTCCTGATCCGCCCCAGGGACGTTGCCTGGAGCGGTGCCGGCTCCGAACATGGAGCCGAGCAGGTCCTCGATGTCGATGTCCTCCGCACCGAAGCCGTCGCCGAAGCCAGTGGTGTACCGGACGCGGGGACCGCCCCCGCCCGCGGTCCTCCGACCGCGGAATCCGCCGCCCGCTCCCGCCGCGACCCGTTCGTCGAAGTCCTCGGGGACCTTACGGAAGTCCTCGCCGAAGCGGTCGTAGCGGGCCCGGGCCTTGGGATCGGACAGGACGCTGTGTGCCTCGTTGAGGTCCTTGAAGCGTTCCTCCGCCCCGGGGTCCTTGTTGACGTCGGGGTGGTACCTGCGGGCGAGTTTGCGATACGCCTGCTGGATCTCGTCCTGGCTCGCGCTCCGCGACACGCCCAGCACCTCGTAGTAGTCCCGTGCCATGACCGGTCACTCCCGCTTCGCGACGGTCACCGCGGCCGGCCTGAGCTGCATCTCGCCGTCCCCGTAGCCGGGGCGCAGCACCTCGACGACAGTGCCCGGTTCCACGTCGGGGTCCTGGACGACGCCGACCACCTCGTGCCGGGCCGGATCGAAGGCGACGCCGGTCTCCGCATGCCGCGGGTAGCCGAGCCGTGCGAGGACGTTCACCGCCTGGTCGCGTACGGCCCGGACGCCCTCCACGATCGCGCCCGAATCCCCGCCGGCGTGGGTCAGGGCGAGTTCGAGGTTGTCGATGACGGGCAGGAAAGCGGCCGCCGTGCGGGACCGCTCGACCGCCCGCTCCCGCTCCAGCTCCCTGGCGTGACGCTTGCGAAGGTTGTCGAGGTCGGCGAGCGCGCGCCGCCAGCGGTCCTCCAGTTCCCGGATCGCGGTCGTGTACTCGTCCTCGGCACGCGCGGGGCCGGCGGCGTCGGGCCCCGGTTCGCCGTCCGCCGCTTCCGGCCGGGGCAGCGGGCCCGGTTGCGGCACGTCCCCACGCGGAGGGCGTACGGCGTTCTCCGGGACCGGTTCGACCGGATCCGACGGAGGGCGGCCGGGTTCCTGGGGGCGGGTGGGCATGGCGCGCCTCAGCCCCTCTCGAACTCGGCGTCGACGACATCGTCGTCACTGCCACTCGTGGGACCACCGGTGTCGGCGTCCTGGCCGGGACGGCCTGTGGGAGCGGCGCCTTGATGGGCAGCCAGCCCGGCGAGCACTTGCTGGAGTTCGGAGGTCAGGGGCCGCACTCGCTCCACGCCCGCCTCGTCCTTGACGGCCTCCCGGGCGTCGGACACGAGCATCTCGGCGCGTGCCTTCTCATGTGCGGGCGCTGCGTCTCCCAGTTCGGCGAGGCGCCTCTCGACCTGGTACGCGACGGCGTCGAGTTCGTTGCGGGCATCGACGGCCTCGCGGAGTGCCTGGTCCTGGCCCCGGTTGCTCTCGGCCTCCTGCACCATGCGTTCGACCTCACTGCGGTCCAGGTTGGAACTCTCGCTGATGGTGATGCCCTGTTCCTTGCCGGTGTCCTTGTCACGGGCGGTGACGTGGAGGATGCCGTTGGCGTCGATGTCGAAGGTGACCTCGATCTGTGGTTCTCCCCGTGGCGCCGGCCGGATGTCGGTGAGCTGGAAGCGGCCGAGTACGCGGTTGTCGGCCGCGGACTCGCGCTCGCCCTGCAGGACCACCACGTCGACGGCCGGCTGGTTGTCCTCCGCGGTGGAGAACGTCTCGCTGCGGCGTACCGGGATGGTGGTGTTCCGCTCGATGATCTTCGTCATCACGCCGCCGCGCGTCTCGACACCCAGCGACAGCGGGGTCACGTCGAGCAGCAAGACGTCCTTGACCTCGCCCTTGAGCACGCCGGCCTGGATCGCGGCGCCCAGGGCCACGACCTCGTCGGGGTTGACGCTCATGTTGGGGTCCTTGCCGCCCGTCAGCCGGCGGACCAGGGCCTGGACCGCCGGGATACGTGTGGAGCCGCCGACGAGGATGACCTCGTCGATGTCGCTCTCGCCGACCTTGGCGTCGGCCATGGCCTGTTGGACCGGTCCCAGGCAACGCTCCACCAGGTCGCCGGTGATCTGCTCGAACGTGGACCGCATGATCGAGTCGGTGAGGTGCTTCGGACCGGACGCGTCGGCGGTGATGAACGGCAGGCTCACCTGCGTCTGCGTCACCGAGCTGAGCTCGGTCTTGGCCTTCTCCGCGGCCTCGAAGAGCCGCTGCAGCGCCTGCGGGTCCTTGCGCAGGTCGATGCCGTTCTCCTTCTGGAAGTCGTCCGCGAGGTAATCCACCAGACGCCGGTCGAAGTCGTCGCCGCCCAGGTGGCTGTCGCCGGCGGTGGAGCGCACCTCGACCACGCCGTCGCCGACATCGAGCAGGCTCACGTCGAAGGTGCCGCCACCCAGGTCGAACACGAGCACCGTCTCGTGCTCCTTCTTGTCCAGGCCGTACGCGAGGGCAGCCGCCGTCGGCTCGTTGATGATCCGCAGCACCTCCAGGCCCGCGATCCGTCCGGCGTCCTTGGTGGCGGTGCGCTGGGCGTCGTTGAAGTAGGCGGGCACCGTGACGACCGCCTCCGTGACCCGCTCCCCGAGCTGCTTCCCGGCGTCGTCGGCAAGTTTGCGCAGCACCTGTGCGCTGATCTCCTCGGGCGCGTACAGCTTGTCGCGCACCTTGAAGCGGGCCGCTCCGCCGTCGCCCTCGACGACGTCGTAAGCCACTGCCCTGGCCTCCTCGGAGACCTCGTCGAAATGCCGGCCGATGAACCGCTTGGCCGAGTAGATGGTGCCCTTCGGGTTGAGGATCGCCTGCCGCCGGGCCAGCTGTCCCACGAGACGTTCCCCGGTGTCGGTGAAGGCGACGACGGACGGTGTCGTACGGCTGCCCTCGGTGTTGGGCACGACGGAAGGTTCACCGCCCTCCCACACGGCGATCACGGAGTTCGTGGTGCCCAGATCGATGCCCACTGCCTTGGCCATGAGGAACTCCTCCCGATGCGGCGGCATGCGCCGGCACTGCGGATCTGTCGTTCATGTATGGTCCCGACCGGTCCGAAATCAGGTCGTACAGGGCGGCGACGAAGCGAAGGCGAGGGGGCCGCCCGATCGCCGAGGCCGCGAACCCAAGGTCAGCGCACCGGAGAGGGCCCCGCGCGACGCTTGCGTACTGGCTGGCCCGCCGTAGTTCGTACGGCCGACGACATCCTCGACGAGGCGGACGTCATGACCGATGACGGCCACCCTTTGTCCGAGAAAACTCCCGGTCCGCGACGTGATCGACGGCGCGTCCGGCTTCCTGGTACGTCCTGTACGTGACCATCGGCCTTCATGGGTGCCCGGTCATCGCCCAGTGCTTCCGCGGCCCCCGACACACCCAGACTCGCGAACCGAGCACCTCTACGCCTGCACCCGGCAAGTC
The DNA here is from genome assembly GCF_044751185.1 of Streptomyces sp. NPDC088733. Lineage (NCBI taxonomy): Bacteria > Bacillati > Actinomycetota > Actinomycetes > Kitasatosporales > Streptomycetaceae > Streptomyces > Streptomyces sp. NPDC088733. Next base: position 3,478 of record NZ_JBIVLH010000042.1, on the reverse strand, counting down.
AAAGAACAGCAGAGCCCGTCGCCCCGCGAGCACAACCGGATACTCCGGACATATCGGGTAAGGCTCTACGCGAAGGGTCGCCGTCATTTCTCGGCCGGCTCGGGGGACGGGAGTAATCCCATGGCCGGCTGCCGGGGCGTACCGCCCCTACGGAGAACGGAGTGATCTTATGACCGGCAGCCGGGCGCACAGCCTGTACCGCCGCCACGACCGGGAGATCAGCCCACGGCGGTGTAACGGGCGGTACCCCACGCCCGCGCGGAGAGGACAGCGCCCACGCGTTCCCACCCCAGCCGAGCATGCCCCCCACGAACTGATGGCGCTCTCCCGCGCCCTGTTCGACACACGGGACGAAGGCGAGATCCTGCGCTTGGCCATGGACCGCATAGCCGCCGCAGGGCCATACAGCGCCGAAGCCGGATACCTCAGGGTGGACGGTGACCTGGTCCCCAGCCCAAGGGGCCGACAGATCCATGCCTTGGCCGTGGACCGGAAGGTACGAGAGCTGACTGGGCAGGACGGCCCTGTGGCCGTACCCGACCGGCCCTGGGGACGGGCCCTGGGGCTGCGCGGACACGAGGGACTCCTCGGCTACCTCGTGGTGACGTCCCGGTCCCAGCCCACCGAGGCCGAGCGATCCCTGCTCGCCACGCTCGTCCGGCACACCGCTGCTGCTTTGTCAGTCGCCTTCGCACACCGCTGCCACCGCGAGGACGCGCTGGAGCTTCACCGGCTGCGGGAGGAACGGACAGCCCTCCAGCGGCAACTGATTTCCGTCGTGGCCGAGCTGGGGTGGCAGCGAGCCGTACACGCGATCATGACCGAGGTCGCCGGCTCGGGCGGCGGCGAGGAAGCCATCACCCGCGCTCTGCACAGGCTCACCGGACTTCCCGCGCTGGTCGAGGACCGCTTCGGTCGGCTGAGGTCCTGGACCGGCCCCAGCCGCCCTGACCCCTATCCGGAACCGGACCCCCTGCGCCAGGACGAGATGCTGCACGCCGTCGCCCGGGAGGCCGGGCCGGTGCGGATCAAAGACCGGCTGATCACCCTCGTCCGCCCGCACGGAGAGATACTGGGCGTGCTGGCCTTGGTGGACGCCAGGGAGGAAGCCGACGAGCACACGGTGCTCGCACTGGAGCACGCCGCCACCTCGCTCGCCCTGGAGCTGGCACACCTGCGGCACCTGGCCGAAGTGGAACTAAGACTGCACCGCGAGCTGGCCGACGACCTCCTGGCCGGGACGGACGCGGCGAGCGCCTACGCCCGGTCCGAGGCAGTCGGACACGACCTGCACCGCAGCCACTACATCGTCGTGGTGCAGTGGTCGAACCGGACTGCAGACGACTCTTTCGCACAAACCGTGGGCCGAACGGCCTCTGCCGTGGGCATGCGCTCGCTGCTGACCCGACGTTCCGACCACGTGGTCCTACTCGCCGACGACAGACCGCCCGCCAGCGCTTTGTACGAGGCGCTCGCCCGGGAGATCGGGACACGGTCCGGGGCTATCGGGGTGAGCGTCCCCTGCAACTCCCCGGACGACATCCCCCACCGCTACCAGCAGGCACAGCGCGCCCTGGAAGTGCGCCGCCGCTCCCGCGACTGCTACGGCACGACGTTCTTCGACGAGCTAGGCATCTATCGCATCCTGGGACCCGGCAACGATTACCGGGAACTGGAGACGTTCGTCCATGAGTGGCTCGGGCAGCTCATCGACTACGACTCCCGGCACCATACAGCCATGGTGGAGACCCTATGCAGGTACTTCGACTGCGGCGGCAACTACGACGAGACCGCCAAATTCCTCGCGATTCACCGCAGCACGTTGCGCTATCGGCTCCAGCGCATCCGCGACATCAGCGGCAACAACCTCGCGAACGTCGAGGATCGGCTCAATCTCCAGGTGGCGACCCGGGTGTGGAAGATCATGTTCGGCCTGTCTGGTAATTGATCTTGTGGCAGGTCGAGGTGAGTTGACGGACGCGGCATGGGAGCGCAAGTCGTCTCCAAGTAGAGCCCACCGCAGCCGACGGCACTCAAAGGCGTCATGGGGCGGGATCATGCCATGTGCCACGGACACCGCCGCGTCACCACATGCTCCTGCTCAAGCCCAGCGCATGCCGAGTTCAACGAGTTCTGTGACGCGCTCCGGGGCGAGGTTGGCACGTCGGGCCCGCTGGTTGGCGATGAAGACCCCAAGAGCATGGCCGGTGCCGTCGACGTCCTCGACATGGGATCGGGGGACGTTGAGGTGTCCTTCCCGTTGGGCGTATTGACGGGCGGCGGTGAGGTTGGCTGCCCAGATCTGCGCCCGGGTGCGCTTCGGCCTCGCCGCCCCTGAGGCCGGTGCCTGCTCCTCTTCCGCGGCGGCGGTGATGCCGAGGATTTCGGTCAGGAGCCATTGCTGGACGGCGCTGAGGGTGTCCCACTGGGTTCGCTGGGCTCGTACACATCGGCCGATGTCCTCGCCCTGGACGACGAGCTGACCATCCCGGTCAGGCAGTGTGCCGCCAGCGGTGTGGTAGGTGCGGGCGAGGTGGAAGCAGCGTTGCCACACGACGGGCCAGGTGGGGCACCAGGCGGGGTCGATGTCCTCGAGTGCCTCGCGCCGCTCCCGGTCCAGTCTCGCGCCCTTCCGGTCGTCTGCGGTGGTGCCTCGGCGGGCTGCGGATCGTCGGCTGGTCCGCCTCGACCACCCAAGCAGACCCGTCTGGGTGCGTGGTTCACGAGTCGAGACCGGTCGGGCCCGGACACAGGTGGTGCTCACGGGGTGGCCGTGGTGCTTCGTCCAACCCGATAGCTGGCCTTCGGGAACGATCTTGTTGCGTGTGGGAAACGATCTTCGCTGGTGGGGAGGCGGCGGGCGAGGCGGACCTGATCCGGCGTTCGGTGCGGTCGGGTTCCGGCACCTGGAAGTGTTCCGCGGCCTGGCGTCGGGGCCGGCAATCCTCGATGACGCAGCGGGCCATCGCAGCCGTCCGGCATCGGCCAGGGGCGCATTGCGGTGTGACACAAGCGCCCTTCTGTCACTGGTGCAGATGCCGCAATCCATACCAGGTCGGAAGGCTCTCACCCGGTTCAAGGCCGAGACCTGCACTACCCGTCCAGGCCCTTTCCTGACAGAGCAGGTAGGACCTTGCGGACGGGTGGCGTAATCCCCGAAGTGCGTTGCCTGAATCGTGACGTTCTACACAAGAGGGCATCTGCACGTGCATCTGCACGTGCAGATGCACGTGATTTCAACTCTTGGGACCCCGTGGGCCGTTAACGTCAACTCAGGACGCCCGCCCTCCGACTGAAGGTTTTGCGGACCGGTCGGGAGCGGGCGTCCCACGCACAACCACGCCTCCAACTGAGAGAAACGAGGTTTCGCATGCCCATCCATCCTAGTACTGCAACGGTCTTTGCCGTGACGGGTGGGCAGCGGGCTCGTTGAGGTGGGCATGGGGTGGGATGTGGTGCTGTCTGATGCGAGCCGGTG
>NZ_JBIVLH010000041.1:0-43638 GCF_044751185.1 Streptomyces sp. NPDC088733 | reverse complement strand
AACCCGCTACGAGAAGACCGCCACCTCCTACGAAGCAGCGGTCACACTCGCGTCGTTCCTGCTTTGGGCAAGATCCGTTTGAAGACGGACCCTAGTACTCCAGCCGGGCTTTTGGCTGCCGTGGCAGATGGACTGGGCGGCCGGGGCGCGACAGGAATTGGACGCGATGTCCACCGACGGCCGGCAACTCGGCCCGGGCTGCCCGCGCGGAACCGATCACTGCCCCGGACCCCTACTACCGCGGTATCGACACCGACGCTTCCCTGCCGCACGGGATCACCGTCCGCCCCCTCGCCTCCACCAGCCCCGGCGGGCCCCGCATTGCTGATCTCGCCGGCGGTCGTGGATGGCTCATCTGTACCTTCATCCGCTGCCACGCCGGACCTCGGATCACCGTCACCGACGCCTTTTGGACCTGACAGGGCGGTGAGCTGGCAGCACCGTCCCAGCTCCACAACGCAGTCGTCGTGCGGAGCCCCCTCAGGGACCTGACCGTCCTCAACGACGTAGAACCGTCCGCCCCTCCTGGATGGCGCCCGTGCTCCCGCCGTACCACCGTGCCCACCCCGGGACGCCCCGATGGCGCGGATTGCCACCGCTGTTCCGGAGCAGTGGGCCGGGCAGCCTGTCAGGGTCTCGGCCTCACCTGACTCCCGCGAAGCCGGCTCGCCCGTTCCGCTTGCACGTGGCGACCGGCAGTCCTGCGGAAGCGGGTTCGTTCAGATGATCGCAAGGGGCACGGGATCCAGGTTCAGCTTGTTCCGGCATGAGTCGACGGCCTGCGTGACCCAGGCGGTCATGGCGTCGTGATCTGCCGCGATCGCGTGGAGCTCACTGGCCTTCTCCTGGGCTTGGACCATCCACGGGGCCAGCGGGTCTTCTCTAAGGACTCGTTCGAAGTGATCGCGGGCTGTGTCCGGAACGCCGACCAGGGCGGCTGCGATCCCGGCGTCGAAGCTGTCCCAGAAGTATCCCGGTCGCACCGGCCTGGACATCAGGTACCGGGCGACGTCCGGCAGGGCCGGGAACCTCTCCCTCAGCGCGGTCACGTGCGCAGCCGCCTGCCGGTTGAGTTCGAGTGCCAGCGGCGTGAACTGGTGCGGGGTGCGAAACAGTTCGGAGCCGACACGGACTGCGTCCACGTGGAAGGCCAAGTGGTCCACGTCGTGCCACAGCCACATTGCACCGACGTGCAAACCGCTGCCGGCGATCCGCGACGGGGTGAACTCCGCAACCCCGAGCCACCACCCGTGATCGTCAATCCACAGCCGCGACCGCCCACGCCGGGTCAGGCCGAGCGGCTTCAGGGACTCCCGCGCCGCCGAGGTGATGATCCGGAGCACCGGACTGCGATCTGCCATGACGGGCATTATCGACTGGCCCACTGACAGATTGCTGGTCGTGACGGCCTGAGCCCATGTGGTGAGGGGGCGGGGTCCATGGCCCGCGCCATCCTCCCCAGGAGGCTCCGGGGGACCCCTTTGTGCTCACCCTCCTTCGACTGCGGACCTCTGGCGTTGTCCGGCCGGGCTCTCTTCGTCACGCACGTGGGCAGAGGCCACCGGCAGCGGGTCCGGTGCCAGTCGGTCACGCCGGCGGCGCCACGGCAGTGAGGTTCAGCAACCGCTGCGACTGCAGCCGACCGTCACGAACTGCCCCCGACCTGCCGACCAGCCCAGCTCTCAGTGCTCCTCAGCGACCGTCATGCCTGTGGTTCGCATCGAGGGGGCCAGGGCGACGGGACGGTCCGGCATCGGTTCTGACCGCAGTTCCGTGAAGGATCCTGGAGTCTCTCGGCCCGGTGCGGCCCGTCCGGAGTCGCCTGGTTGGATGAACGTATGACGCAGTGGTCGGAACTCACCGACGCGTGCGGTTCGGCAGAGCACGTTCCTGCTCTGCTGGATCGGTTCGAGGCCGATCCGAGTGGTGTGTGGTCCGAGTTGATGGACCATCTGTGTCCGCAATTGGACACTGCCTGCACCGCCGGCTTCGCGGCACTTGCGCGCTTGGCCGAGATCGCGACCGCCTGCAGCCGGGAGACCTTGGGCGAGGTGCTGCTGGCGGCGGGAGCCGTCGCCTCCTGTGCGCCCGGGACGTCCGATCCCGACAGCCCGCTGGCGGTGTTCTCGGCGCCGATCGCGGTCCTGCACGACCTCACCGATCGCCGCCTGAGCCAGACGGCCGGGGCCGAGGAATACGTGCACCTGCTGCAGGCCCTGCTCTCCTTCGAGGGCGTCGAGATCTGGGACCGCTCCCTGGACGGCCTGCAAGCCGGGGAGTACGAGGTCGACTGCCCCTACTGCGGCGTCAACGTATTCGTCGTCATCGGACAGGACGACTCCTTCTGCTGCACCGACGACTACGCGCTGCAAGACGTGCAGAAGTCACCCCTCCGACCGGCGCTGACGCAGCAGTTGGAAGGGCTGCCCCGAAGACTGTTCACGCGGGCCATGGCGGACGGCCAGGAGGGCCTGGCGCATGGCGTCCGCCACCTGTTCGGGCGAGCCGCCTGTCCGGACTGCGGGACCGACTTCTCGGTGGCCGAGCGTGTGGTGGCCGGCTGGATCCCGTGACGGGCCGAGGCTCTGTGTGCCCCGCGTGAACGTTCCTGCATTCACCGTCCGACCCGGGCTTTCACGGAATTGCGGTCAGAACCTCGAAGCTCACCGCGTCCACGGTCCCCACCACTTCGCAGGCGGCGGGTCCGCCGGGGCTGACGTCGGCTGGTCGGGATGCAGCCCGAGCCGCCGAAGAGTGTCGGCACGGAAGCGAACAGCGATCGTACCGTGCCAGTGCCCGTCCGAACGCACGCCGCACACCAGGTCAACCCTGACCTCGTCTTCGGCGAACGGGCACCAGTCGATACCTCGGTCCCGTAGTCAATCCGCCGTCAGCTGGCCCGGCCGCGGGCAGCCGGCAACGTTCTCGTAGCGGAAGAGAGTCACCCATTCGAAAGCCTGATCGCCCATGCCGTCATCATGCCGCAGCGCGGGAACTCACTGCTCGACCTTTACCCATCACGCGAATCCGGTCAGAGCCATGAATTTCCCCCACCGGCTGCGTGGAGGTTCCTCAGACCTGCTCACTGCGCCTCCCCACCTGCGGCACGTTGTGGACCGGTGCCGCTCGGGCGGGACCAGTCGCTGCTGTGCCCCGGGAGGCTGTGTCAGTGCCTCCTGCGATCCTTCTTCGATGATCAACGAGTACGAGAAGCTGCTGGCGGGGCTGGACGATGTGAACTGGGCCGGCCTGTCCCACGCCTACGAGTCGGCGCATGACGTTCCCGGGCATATACGCACCCTGTGCGGGAGCGACGACGAGGCGCGCAAACAGGCGTTCAGCAGCCTGTTCAACAGCATTTTTCACCAGGGCAGCCGCTATTCGGCCTCTCCGGTCGCCGTGCCGTTCCTCGCGAGGATCGCCGTCGCGGGCCCCGCGGCCGCCCGCGAGGACACGATGTGGCTGCTCACCCGCCTGGCCGTGGACTGGCACGACGAGTACGACGTGACCACCGGCATCAACGTGGCCGGATGGCGTGCGGCCGCCGCGGAGGGCGGACCGCAGGAGCTCCTGCCGTGGTACGAGGAGCAGCTGGCCGCCGCAACGGATGCCGACCGGCGCGCACAGCTGCAGGAACTGCGGGACTGGGTGGCCGCCGGCAACTCGCCCGACTCCCGGTGGTCGGCACTCCAGTCGTACGACGCCGTCCTGGCCGAACTCCCCGGCCTTCTCGCCCTGCTCGACGACGATGACGCACGACTGCGGACCCGGATCGCCTACCTCCTGGCCTGGTTCCCCGAATTCTCCACCACCTCCCTGCCCCGCCTCCTCGCCCTTGCCGCACAAGACACGGACCCGGTCACCGCGGCCACCGCACTGCTCGCCGCCGGCCTCGTCGGACCTTCCTCCACGGCCGAGGACATCACCCCGTACCTGGATGCCGCAGATCCGTTGATGCGGTGGGCCGCGGCCACCGCCCTGATCCGTCTCGCCGGCCTCGACGCAACCCCGGTCGGCGCCGGCCTGCTCAGCCGGACTGTCACCGAACTCACCGCAGCTGCCCGCAGCCCGTTCGATCGCGTGACCGACTACTGCGATGGCGACCTTCACGGCCACATCGAGCGCACCCTGCACGCCCTGCCGCCCGGCCCGGACCCGGCCGCCGTGCGCGAGGCGCTCGACGTGTGCCTGCCCCGCATCGTCTGGGACTACTACGGCTCCCGCACCCGCAGGGCGATCCAGGAGCTCTTTCCCGCTCCGCAGCCGCACCCCGCACCCCGCTACGCCGACCTGACAGCGGCGCAGCAGCAGCTGTTGGGCGATCTCGCCGGCCACCGGCACGCCTGGCTCATCCGCTCGTCCGCCGACCGGCTGCGGGACCTCGGCCTTCCACACACGCAGGAAGACTTGCAGTCCTTCGTCGGAGCGCACCGCACCGCCTGAAGCACCGCAGCACCACGCAGCGAGCCAAGGAGCGCTCAGGAACGCAAGAGCGGCATGGCTGCTCGGCGCGACAGGGTTGGTTCCCGAGCACGCCCCGGTCACCTGCGGCATGGTCCGCGCCTACATCGCCACCTTCCGCGGGGCTCCGGCCGAGGCGCCGCCCCGGCCGCCGACGGTGAGGCAGGTGACAGGCCGGCTCACCCGTCACCCCGCTACCTTGACCGAGGAAGAGCGGGCCGGCCTGAAGGAGGTCCTGGCCCGCTGCCCCGAACTGGACAAGGCGGCGGAACACGTCCGCGACTTCGGCGAGATGCTCGCCGACCGGCTCGACTCCACACTCCCCACCTGGATCGACGCAGTGGACGCCAGCCGGCTTCCCGGCCTCACAGGCTCTGCACTCCACCTGCTTCGAGACCTCGACGCCGTGACGGCCGGGCTGACTCTCGACTGGAGCTCCGGCAGCATCGAGGGCGCGGTCGACCGCATCAAGAAGATCAAGCGGCAGCTCTACGGGCGAGCCGGATTCGGACTACTCCGCAAGATGGTCCTGCTCCAGTAACACTTCGAGACGCTCCCCGAGACCTGCGCGAGAATTGGGGAATAGGAACATTGGCTGCTACAGGGGTCCGTACGGATGTCCAGCCGCGGCAGTATGACCTCATGTTGATCCGAAAGGGCGATGCCGCGTAGGCGTCCCAGGGCCGTCCGTGCAGAGCGGTGGCGGCCACGATGGCGGTATCCGGTCCTGAGAGTCCGCGGTGTCTCCGCGCAGACTCGTGCAGCGATCCGCCGGGTCGAAGACCAGCACATGTGGCCCAACACGGTCGCCGATGCGCTCTCCCGCTTTGAGCGGGCCTTCAAGCAGCCTGGGCGCTGTCTGAACGCCTCCGAGGCCGTTTCGCCCGGGATGGAGGTGGAAGATGCCCGGGACGACCTGGAGTGCGCGATGCGACTCCTTCCTCCCGGAGCCAAAAGGGACTTGGGGCGACTGGTCACGCACATCGATGAGGAATTCGAGCGCCGCACCTTGCCGGAGCCCAACAACATCGAGTGGGCAATGGAAGGCTGGTGGTGGACCAGGATGCGTGAACGCTGACGAACCCCGGACCCGTGTGCCTTCAGTCGAACAGCACCGTCACCTTCTGTTACCGGTCCCCGAGATCTGTGCCAGAACCGAGAAACAACAGCGCGAGCGACGCGCGGTGCGTCATTGCCCGGCGGGTGCTCGGGTGAGTCCGATTCCGACCTTGTTCAGCATCTGTCCGAGGAGGTGGAGGGCTCGTGGCCGTGTTGGCACTGCGCGCGCTGTTCCCGTCCAGTAGGCGTCAGTGAGCTTCTCGGTCACTGTGAGGATCTGGTCCTCGTCCTGGGTGGCCAGGACGAGGACGAACCGTACGTAATCGCCGATGTCGGTGCCCTGGGGGTGCTGGTGCGTGAAGGTCCGTAGGCGCGGTGTCAGGGCGGGCAGGGTGCGGTCTGTCGGGCAGACCACGGCGAGTCCGGCGATGGCGAGGCGGACCGCTGGGCATTCGGCCGGCCAGCGTGCCAGCAGATCTGGAACGTGAGCCTGGACCACGCTGCTGGCTCGGGCCTCACTGTCGGGATCGGCATGCTGCGGGGTGGCCGGCCAGGTCGCGGCGAGATGGCGCTCAGCGACAGTGGCAGCTTTGAACAGCAGGCCAACGGCTTGGAACCGGTGTCGGGCGGGAATCCGGTCGTCGGCGGCGAGGGCCGCGAGCAGGACGAGGCCGTCAGCGGTGGCGGGTTGGCAGGTGTCCTGGTGGAGGATCTCGTTGTAGAAGTCGCCGAGGAAGCGCCGGTCGTCCCAGTCGGGGTCGACCTCGCCGTCGAACAGCATCGCCGCCTGGGGCGGCCTGCGACCGGGCAGACGGTCGGCAATGACGTCCCGGAACAGTTGCCGGATCGGCGGACCAGCACCGTTCGTGGTGTGCCGGGTCTGCTCGGGTTCGGCGTTCGTATCCATGGCCGGCGCAGCCTACTGGAGCGTCTCAGGCCGACGGCCCGTCGCCTGGGCGGGGCGGGGCGAGGCGCTGGCCTGGTGGAGACGGCCGACCGCCAAGGGCCACAGCAGCCCCGAAGACGGCTCGGCTGGCGCCGAAGAGAGGGGATTCCGTGGCCGTCCCGGCGCATGCGTCCGCACAGGCCGCCGGGCACCGCCGACACGGAGGCCGAAATGACGGGCGGGGGAGGCACGTCGACCGGGACACACAGATCATCGAACTGGTCCGATCCTGGTCCGGCTCCGCCGGACGCGGCCGACGTACGGTCACGCTGACGCGCCGGACTGCGCCCCGCTCGGCGCGCCCGCCGCGCGGCAGCAAGGTTCCGGGAGCGTGAGGTGAGAACCGCGGTGGCTGGGTCGGCCGGCCCTCCGGATTTGTCCGGCCGATCACGTTCGGAGCGGGTGGGGATGCCAGGGAGGGTGTTGTGGGGCGGGATGTTCAGCTGGTGCGGGACTTGGTGGCGGCCTCGCCGGGCTTCGAGGACCTGTTTGATGCTCACGTCGTCAACGAGGACGGTGTCCTGCCCCATGTGTTCTTCTGGGATGTCGTTCAGGAGACCGTCGCGTCGTTCCTCGGCGGGGAGGAGACGGACTGGCGTGTCACGCTGCGGTTCCTGGAAGAGCAGCTTCGGCTCGATGCCCCGGAGGTGACCCAGGTGATTGTCACCTCGTTCCTCTTCAGTCTGCCGTGGCCGGACCAGCCCGGATACGGCCTTGTCAACCACCTTGGCCTCACCATGAGCGCACGCTTTGCGGCGATTCGACCATCCGGCTAGGACCTGTCCGGTCGCGCTGATGACCACTCGGTGTCCAGCTCCTTGATGTGGACCTCGGGCGGGGTGATCTGACGGATGTCGAGTGGGAGCGGCTGCGGCCGGGCCTGCCGGTCAGCAAGAGACGCGTTGTGGCCGGTGGCGGGATCACCGGCGGGGCGCCGCTGGCGCCCAGCCTTCCACCGCTGTGGCCGGAGCCACGGCACCAAGCCCAGCCCAACCGGGAACCACCTGCTGGCGCCCTGGGCACGAAGCCGGGTCAGGCCTTCGTCGATTACGCTCACCGCGGCTCCTCAGAGGGGCGGCTGCGGGGGAACGGAAGGGGCGGAGGCATGGGCGTGGAGCGCAGCGATGTCACGCGGGACGACGGCACGTGGATCGGCCTGTCCCTGGACGTACAGGACCGTCACCAGCCGGGACTGTGCGTGTTCAGCGCCGGGCAGCGGCTGCTGGTCTCCCAACTGTCGCGGCCCCTGTTGCTCGCCGTTGTCGACGAACACCTCCACGGCGTGGACTTCTGGCGCACTGACGAATACCACTCCTTCGTCCCGCCACTACGCGCTGATGCGGGGCGCGCCCTGGCGGGCAGCCCGGACCGGTGGGCTCACCGCTTTGCCCAGCACCTCATCGAATCTCCGGACAGCCCGTTGCACGAGGGCCGGTGGCTGCTCTCGTGCGAAAGCCCGCTTCGGCGCTGGCGTCATGCCGACACTTCGCATGCCGAGTACTGGAGCTCCATGCTCGTCGACGGTCATCCGAACGGATACATCGACTGGTTCATCCACAATCATTCGTGGGAGATCCTTCCGCTGCGGCCGATGCCCGATGCCGACGACAGCCGGGTCAAGGCGTACCGCAAGCAGGCCCGTGAACGGACACTCCCGCCCGTCCTGATGTGGTGGGTCAGTGGCCTTGACTGCCATCTGATCCTGGACGGTCACGCGCGACTTGCCGCGGCGATAGCCGAGTCCGTCGATCCTCCATTGCTGCAGCTGCACCGCACGGTGCCACGCGATGACCGCACTGCGCGCATCGACGAGGCCGTGGGCTTCTACGAGAACGAACTGGCCCGCTTCGCCGAACTCCGCGCCATCCACGGCCCCACCGTCCCGGACGGCGCCACCACCGCCGGCCCACAGCTCGTCCGCCTCCTCCACGACCTGGACACCGCGGAACAGCCGACCTGGGCCTGGCCCCTACCTGGCGGGGAGGAACACTGGCGCCGCATCGCACGCGAGGTGACAGCCGGCCAGGATCGGCCCTGGACCTGAGACCGGGTCGGAGACCTGATGGTAGGAGGTCCGGTTACTTCAAGAAGTCCTGCCAGAAAGGGACAGTCGCCTTCGGGTTCCATTTCTCCTGGTCCCATTCGTGGTCCTCGTTGAACCCGTTGTCGATGTATTCGGCCAGGTCGGTGCCGTAGTAGATGATGTCGGTGCCCCAGATGGACAGGACGGGGTGTCCGTGGTTTCCGCGGCCCGCCGGAAGGAACCGGTGTGCGTACACGGGAACCAGCCGAGGCTGCGGCACACCGTCCAGCGGATCCTGGCCCGGCTTCAGCATGAGCTGGGGGCGGAGATCGCCTACTCGACCGTGTGGGACTACGTCCACCGGTGCCGGCAGGAGATCGCCGAGGCCGCCGGGGCCGCACCCTCAGCGGGGTTCGTGATCCGCCACAATCAGCCCGGCATGGAAGCGGAGGTCGGCTTCGGCGAGGCCTGGGTTGACCTGTCTTTCACCGACCCCGGCTCTGCGTGGCCATTGTCGATGCCTCACCTTCAACGGCACCATCATCGAGACCGGCACCGAGTCCTACCGCCTCCGCGAACCAAAGCCAGGCAGCAGGCGAGGAGATAGTCAGGCGGCCGTGCGGCTGCGTCGGTAGTCTCCGCGGGTGTCGTTGACTCAGTACGTCTACTTTGCGATCTCCAGCGCGGGCACCACTGCCGACGAGATTACCCAGTTGCTTGGCGTGGAACCGGACGAGGTCACGGTGCGGGGGAGTCTCACCACACCACCTCACACCATCCCGTTCTGTCACTGCTGGAAGGTTTTCTGCCGCGAGCCCGGCCTGCCAGTCGATGAGCAGATCGACCAGGTCATCGGCTGTGAGGTCTCAACTTTTCAGCGGGTACGACGGCAGTAGTTAGGGATCTGACCTAGTCATCTGGTGATTGAGTGAGACGGACTCCCGCTCGCTTTGCCCGCCAACTCGCCCTAGATATAGGACTGCTGCAGTGATGACCTGGGGTTCCGTCGATTAAGTGAGATTACGCTGCTCAGTTGAGACTGCCTATGGCGCCTCCGACCTCCTGTTGGACTTTGTGAGACCCTGCCGCGCCTCCCGGAAGGGATGGGGGGATGCCGCAGGGTGCGGCATCCCCCTCCCGTTCGGGCGTCTGCCCGGTGGACCTACTACCGCAGCGCCTTGGCGAGTGCACGCGGGGGTGCAGCCAGGTCAACTCGCGGGTGTGCCGAGCCTTCTTGGGGGCTGAGGAGCAGAGCCGCCCAGCCTTCGGCCGCCCGCACCGTCGTAAGCGGGGCGTCGGCACGGATCGGCAGCACCGACAGCAGTGCCCAGGAGGCGCGCCGGCGGGAGCCGTTGGAAATGGACCGGAAGTGCTCGTCGAGACGGTCTGCGATGGCTGTGTCGTGGCCGCGGCAGACGCTGCCGACGTAGAGGCAGTCGCCGCGCCGATCCCAGGCGACGTAGACCGCCTTGGCGCACTCCATGGTCTGGCGCAGGGCTTGGGGCTGAGCACGCCAGGTCCACGGAGGCAGCGGAGCGCCGGATGGGCGGGACGCCTGCGAGGCCAGGAGCGGTGCGAGAAGCACCTCCACACGGTTTAGGCGGCCTGCGATGTGCGGGGGCAGGGTGCTCATCAGGCGCCGGCCTCCTCGTCGCCCTCATTGAGGTCGTCGTCGAGGTCGAACGCGGCATGGCTCGGCCCGTACCGCAAGAGGATGTCGCTGATGCCCGAGAGCTTCTGCCGCAGCGCGTCGACGCCCTCCGGGGAGCCGAAGATGTCCCGCTCGCGGCCCTTCTGCACCACCATGCGCCTCAGGGCGCCGGCCGCCCGGGACGCGTCGGTCACAGCCTGGGTGAGCTGCTGGCGCAGGCGGACATGCTCGGGGATCTCGATGCCCGATCCGCCGTCCTTCTTCTTCTGCTGCTGCTCTGCCTGGAGCGTCGCCTTACGGCTTGCGGCCTCCGCCGGGTTGGCGTAGTACACCAGGTCCCACTCGTACTCCAAGGTGACGCGGGCCCCGGCACGGTCGATGACGGGCTGGCCGTCGTCGACCGCGGTGCCGTCGATCACAGCGTTGGCGGTGTGGAAGGCCTTCGGCAGGGTGGCCGGGTCATCGGCGACGTGGGCGACGGCGATGGAGTGGAGCATGCTCAGTCCGCCCCGGGTCCGGGAGAGCATGGTGAGCAGCCGCGTCGGCGTCGCCCGGAAGGGGGCCTTGAGGTCGGCGCGGGTGTAGTCCTCCTTGGAGCCGCGGTCGCGAGTGAGGAGACCGTCCAGGATGGCGGCAGTGCCGCCCAGCACCGTCAGTTCTGCGACCGCGTCGGGGTCGCCGGCCAGCGCCTTGTCGAGCAGTCCGTCCAGGATCTGCACGGGGTCCTCGCCCTTGGTGAGGTGCCAGTCGTGCCCCCAGACGATGTCGGTGATCGTGCCGCCGTTGTCGAACGTACGGACGGCTTGGTCGTGGTTGGCGGCGCTGCGGTAGGGAGCGAGGGCGACCGTGCCCATACGGCTGCCGAGGGCGGTTCGGGTGACGCGGCTGATCCCGAACTCCTGACGAACCAGGTCCTTCATGCGCCGGTAGTTGCCGGCCAGGAGCACCTGCTGTGGGACGGCAGTCGCCCACAGGCGGTGGGCGGGCAGCTGCAGGTTGCGGCGCATCTCGTCCAGGTCAGCCTGGCCAGTGAGTACGCGCATCACGGACTTGCTGATCAGGCCCTGACGGACGGCGTGCTGGAAGAGGCGCTGCATACCCTGGGCGGACTGGGCGCCCTCAGTCCACGGCGTGACGTGGACGTGCAGGTTGGCGAGGAGGTCGTCGCGGCCGGCGAGCAGGTCCTCCAGCGGGGTCCCGTCCTGGCGGCGGGCGCCGACCACCACGGTGGCCGGGAAGGTCATGGTGTGGCCCTCGCGCCTGGTCGCCTCAGTGAGAGTTTTCTCCCCCAGGCCCCGCAGCACCCGGGCAGCCATGGCCTCGACCTGCTGTCGGCTGTGCCGGATCTCGCTGGTGCTGCGGGGGCCGGGCTTGCCGAGCGGACCGATGACGGTGGCGATGCACAGGCGAGCAGCTGCATCGATGTCGCCACCACTGCGAGCCAGCCACATGCTGACGAGACGGCTGTTGCCGTCACCGCTGACCAGGTAGGTGTCGCTGGTCCCGTCGTCGTACTCCACGCGCACCAGGAACAGCGTCAGAGGTTCCTTGACGCCCTGCTGCAGGACGCTGTCGGTGTAGTCGTTCGCACCCCCCTGCGCCTCGTGGGTGCGCCGCATGCTGTCCTCGACCGCCTTGGCGAGCGCTGCGCGGTCCTTGATGCGGACCGCGAAGACTGCCAGGTACTCGACCTTGCCGTCGATGGTCACGGCGAGCGTGTCGTAGGTGAGCCGGGGCAGCGTCGGCGGCTCGACATCCATGGGGGTGTGCAGCTGGTGCGCCCAGCGCTGGTTGATGAAGTCCGGCAGGACGCCGAGGTCGGTGTACCTGCGGTGAGGCGCGATCGAGTACAGCGTCCCGCCGACGACCGGCTTGGCCATCAGCAGATTGGTGCCCTCGCCGTCGACGAGGGCGGCGAGCAGTTCGGGGTCGACCGCGCCGGAGGTGACCGCGGTGGCCGCGTCCTCGTCGAGGTCGGTCAGCGGGTTGTCCAGCAGCATCTTGCGGGCCCCGCGCAGTGCGGTGACCGGCGCGGGGCCGGGGGTCGGCTCCGGGCGGCGCAGTAGCGGCGGGAGGGAGGTGTCATCGGCGTCGTCGAACTCGGAGTCACCGAAGGCAGGAGTAATCATAAGCTCGCCCTTTCAGCAAGCAGCGCGCTCGTGGACCCGCAGGTCCGGCTGCCCTGGCGCCTTGCCAGGACCCGCCGCGCGCCGCCGGAGGGCGGCGAGCGCCGTCACGTCTCGGGGCCGGCTCATGGTCCGACTCGATCAGTGCCGACCGGCATTCGGCGGTCCCGGGTGGGCTCTTGGTCAGCGGGGTCAAATCGACCCCGGTCTCCCGTCGAGGACGGGTGCCAATTGCCCTTCACGTGCAGTTCATACGCCTGCGCGTGCGGTTCCGCGTATCCGGAGCGGTGCGCGGTCAGTGCAGATTTACCTACACCGACTCAGTTAGCGTACATGCAGGAGCATTTAGAGTGAAGTCGTCGGCATGTGCCAACACGTGGACATCTAGCGCTTTGCGAGGAGCCGGAGTTGATCGTTGTGATGTGCGTGTCGCACTCCGAGCGTGGACTTCCCCAGCTCGGGGAGGCTTGACCCCAGGCAGGGTCGAGGCCTGGGGGGAATGCCGTTCTGGACTGCGGCAGGTGGCGTGGGCGGGTTACGGGATCTTCGGGAGTGGGTCGGGCAGGTTCCGAATGCGGAGGTGCGGCCGCTGGTGCGCGAGGCGTACCGGAGTACGGGGCCGGAGCAGCACGGGCGGTGATCGTACTGACATGGACGGCGGTGTGGGCCGCCCTGATCGCAAGGTGCCCGCGGAGCAGGTCGCCGTGCATCCAGATGGAGGGTTCACTCCTGCAGACCGCCGGTGCTGGCCGAGGAGGCCATCGAGGACCTGCTTGTGCTGTCGCGGGCAACTGGTCGGTGAGACGGAGCTGTTCGCACACCAGGTGGTCGGTGACTCCATGGTGGAGGCGGCGATCTACCGCGTCGACGTTGTCACCGTCTGCCGCCAGGGCGGGCGGGTCTGGCTGATGCCGGCGTAGGCGCACCCGAAGCTGCCTGGGACCGGCCTCCTGTCGGTGCTGGGGCCTAATATGACTGTCAGTTAGTTCAGGGCCCCTGGGAAAAGAGACCTCGGATGTTCATCGCCAACGTCTACATCCGCTTCTTCCGCTCATTCAACTTCGACTACCTCCGCAAGGCCGATGACAGGTTCGTTCCAGACCCCTGGGACGCTCTGGGCTCTGACGGTCTGCAGTACCCCTTTGTCAGAGTGCCGCTCGAGGACGGCGTGACCACGGTCGTAGGGGCCAACGAGTCCGGAAAGAGTCAGCTCCTGGGGGCGATCAAGCGTGCACTGACCGGAGAGGACCTTGAGCGGGGTGACTTCTGCCGTTACTCCCAGTTCTTTGCCGTGGACAAGTCAATGTCATACCCGGACTTCGGCCTGGAGTTGAAGAACCTGGATGCTAGTGACCAGGAAGCAGTACGGAAGGCTTGTGGCATCGAACTCGATGACGAGTTCGACAGCTTCTCGCTGTTCCGTCTCAACAACGCAGACCCAGTAGTCTTTCTCCGACAGGGTGACGACTGGGCCAGGTTCGAGGTCGAGGACTTGCAGATCCTCGACGAGATACTTCCCGAGTGGTTCGAGATCGACGCACATGTCGCGCTGCCGGAGAGCGTCTCGATTCAGTACCTGGCCCAGGGCAAGGCTTCCCTGCGCACCAGTCCGAGAAGGGGACGTCAAACGTTCCTCGGTGTCCTCTTCGATAACACCGACTGGTTCACCTCCGCAGAGCATATCGCTGCGGCGGCACCCAGCCTGGTCAGCGCTTTCAGCACGGCGAGCCAGCAGACTGACAGCCACGACAAGCAGCTCGTCTTGGCTGAGGACCTTCTGCTGAAGGTGGCAAAGATCGATCGGGTCGCCTTCAAGGAGCTGCTCAAGGCCGTGGATGACAGCAGAGACGGCTTCGCCAACGGCATCGTCGAGCGAATGAACGACGCCTTGGCTGCTTCCCTGAACTTCCCCAGATGGTGGTCACAAGACCACCAGTTCCAACTTCTGTTGACGCTGCGTGACCAAGACCTCGTCTTCACCATCCGCGACAGGACCGGCACCGAGTACTCCGCTGATGAACGCAGTGGTGGACTGAAGTTCTTCCTCAGCTACTTCGTGCAGTACCTTGCCCATGAGGCGCCCACGTCCGGCGCCCGAGAGATCCTGCTGATGGACGAGCCGGACGCCTACCTGTCCAGCACTGGCCAGCAGGATCTGCTGCGCATCTTCGAGGACTTCGCCAGTCCTCAGGATCCCTCCCGCACTCCCTGCCAGGTCGTCTACGTCACGCACTCACCGTTCCTCATCGACAAGAACCACGGGGAACGGATCAGGGTCCTTGAAAAAGGGGAAGGTGACGAGGGGACCCGCGTGGTACGCAATGCGGCGCGTAATCACTACGAGCCGCTGAGGTCCGCCTTCGGAAACTTCGTTGCTGAGACGACTTTCATCAGCAACTGCAACCTGATGCTGGAGGGGATGTCTGACCAGGTCCTCCTCGCCGGGATGTCAGCGCGGCTCAGGCGCCAGGGGTCGTCCTCGCTGGACAACCTCGACCTCAACACGTTGACACTGGTGCCGGCTGGCTCCGCACCTCATATTCCGTATCTGGTGTACCTCGCCCGCGGTCGCGACGCCGACCGGCCCGCTGTCATCGTCCTTCTCGACAGCGACTCCTCAGGAGATCAGGCAAAGAAGGCGCTCCAGCGCGGCCCCTTGGGTAAGGCATTGCTTGATTCCCAGTTCATCCTGCAACTGGGGGACCTGCCGGCCGATCGAGTCGAGAGCACGCTGCCCGCAGGTGTGGTTGCCATCGAAGACCTCGTACCTCTCGAGATCGCTGTCGCGGCCGTCAAGCGATACGCACATGACTTCCTGTTGCCTGATGAGGCAAGCAAGGTAGCGAGCCTGCGGGCCGAAGATGTCTCTGTCACTGACCAGGCCAGCGCCCATGCCGCTTTGGTGAAGGCGTGCGCGAGCAAGCTTCCCGATTTCCACCTGGACAAGGTGGGCTTCGCCCGAAGTGTCATGGAAGCCGTCCGTCACGACGACGACCTGGTCGACGCGGCGGCCATCATGGACCGGAATTTCCGGACGCTGTTCCGTGAACTGGCCCGCATGCAGCGCCAAGCGATGAGGGAGATCACCACAGAACGCACCAGTGCCAAGATCAAGCGCCTCAAGAGGTCCTTCCTACTGGATCACCCAGTTGGAGCCACTCGAGAGGCCGCCGCGCTCCTCCTGGAAGACGTCGAAGCTCTCCTCGACAACTCTGTAGATGCAGAGGCTCTGAGGAGTGAGATTCGCGGGATCGTGCGCACGTTCGACCTCGACGATGACCCCATTGAGCCGATCACGAACTTCGAGGCTTTCCGGGGCGCGTTGGAGACGTTGGTGTACCGCGAGGTCAACGACGCACAAGAAGACGAGTGAATGGTCGATGCTCCCGCGGGACTAACCATGAAGTTCGCGACCTCCGGTGTGGGTTACCCGCGCCGAGGATGTACTGCCTAAAAAACGAGGTGAGTGATCGCCGCTGCGCGAGTCGCTACCCGGCCGTCTGTGACCTTCCCCTGCTGGTGAAGCCGATGTTGATGGATTCCAGGAGTTCCAGGGTGATGGTCTCTTCGCCTGTGTAGATGGCTGCTTGTGCGGCTTGGCACACGAGGTGGGACAGGTAGAGCAGGCGGCCTCCGGTGCGCTGGTGGAGGTATGTGGCGTGCCGGGTGAGGTCGCCTTCGGTGAGGCGGTGCAGGCGCAGCTGTTTCTCGAAGCCTTTGACCAGGCGCGGCCAGGTCTCCAGGTCGACGCCGTTTTTGAACGGGATGGGGTCCAGACGGCGGATGGGGAGGGCGTTGCGCTGCGGGTCTTTGGCGTACCGGTTGGCCTTCAGGCGTGCTGCGTGGAGGATCTCGGTGGCGCCGGTGCCGCAGTAGATGGTGGCGATGCCGAACTTGTTGCGGAGGTAGTCGCTCAGGGGCAGGAACACGGCGAGTTGGTCGACGGTGATGCGGTGGATGTCGTCGACGAGGAGCATGCGGGTCTTGGCGTGTTCCAGCACGTGCATGACCGGGATTTTGAGGTCGGGGTAGCGCGGCTGCTTGGTTTGCGCCCACTGCATGGCTTCGGCGAGGGATTTCGGTTCGGGGGCAAGGCCGAGGAACTGCCCGATCTCCCACAGCCAGGCTTGTTCGGTGTCCGCGTTGTGCGGGGCGAGGATGTGCACGACCGGGATGCGGTCGCTGTACTGCTTCTCGATTCTCTGCTGGAAGTCGCGGCCGATGGCGCGGAGCAGGAACGTCTTGCCGGTGCCGTCGTCTCCGTCCAGGGCCATGCCCAGCAGTCCCTGCGGGCGGGTGATGTTGGTTCCGTAGACGCGGGCTGCGTCGAGGATCGCCTGCTCGATGACGGGGATGTTCACCACGCACAGATGGCCGTTGTAGATCACGCGCGGGTCGGTGTCGTCGACCTTGGTTCCGGCTGGTGCGCAGTCACGCAGGTCGGGAGGCTTGAGGTCGGTGCGGGCGAAGTAGTTCCAGCCGTCCAGGCGCACCAGCATCTCGGGAGTGAGGAGACGCGGGGCCAGCACGGCCCGGCGCAGCGCCTCGGGTTGTTGCGTGTCGGTCTTGGGCATCGGCTTCTCCGTTCAAGCGGGTCAGGAGCGGGGGTCAGGTATCGGGGTCCTCAGGGCTCAGCTCGCCTGCGGGGCCGGGCTCCGGGTAGTCCCCGGTGGCGGGGGAGGGGAGCGTGGGGGAGGCCAGTAGGTAGGTGTCCCTGCCGGGGATCGGCAGGGACTCGTAGGGCTGGATGGCGACGGGGTCGAAGTCGGGGACGCCGGCGTAGGGGTCTTCGGGTTCCTCGTCGTGGACCGGCAGCGTGAAGCCGCCCTGGAACGGCATCGGAGGCTGCGCCGGGGGCTGCGGCCCGCGCGGGCGGGGCGGGCCGGCTTTGGCGCGCAGCCGGCGGTCCCTCATCGCCAGCGCGATGCCTTCCTCGTCCGATGCCGCGCCGCCCTGCTCGACGTACTGGGCTGTGGCCTCTTCCCAGCAGTACTGGGTCCATGGGTCTTCCAGCAGGGCCTCCTGCACGAACCGGGTCTGGAGCCAGTGGCCCTGCTCGCGGTGGTCGTACACCCACACCACGGCGGGGTGGTACGGGTCCCAGCGGGCTTCCCAGCGGCCGCCTGCCTCGGTCAGCCCGGAGGACCGGCCCTGCAGGCCGGCCAGCTCGCGGGTGGGGGACTGGTAGGTGCGGTTCTCGACGGTGATGCCCTTGTCGGTGACGGTGACCCAGGCCGGGATGAGGAGCTTGCGGTTCTCCTCCGGGGTCATCAGCCGTGGCCGGTGGCCGGTGCCGGCAACCAAAGCGGCGTACATCATGTTGGGGGAGACCACCATGCCGGGCGCGTACGGGTTGCGCAGGCCTTTGTGTGGGCGCTGCTGATGTTCGAGGGCGACCCACTCGTAGGCGAGTTGCTGCAGCTGGGTCAGGGTCCACAGCGGCTTGCGGTCCAGGCGCTTGCCGCGGTGTTCCAGCCGCCTTGCGGTCCAGCCCACGACGTGCTGGCTGAAGCGGTCGCCGAGCGTGCGGAAGTAGCGCTCGGCCAGCGGCTTGTCGGTGGGGCATCCCTTGCGGGCGAGGCGGACGCTGATGCCGAGGAAGTCGCAGGCGGTCTGGAAGTGCTCGCTCAGGTAGGGGCTGCCCTGGTCGATGATGATGGTGCGGGGCCGGATCACCGGGCGGGCTGCAGTGGCCTCGGTGAAGCGCGGGTCGGCGGCGTTCAGCGCCGCATAGGGCAGCGCCGAGCCGGCTGCCGCGGTCAGCGGGGACCACCCGGGGCGGGTCGGCATCGGCGCCAGGGCCTGGGCCAGGGTGAGAACGATGTCGAAGGCGCGGGTGGCGCGGCCACCGATTCTCTTGCCGACCGGTCCGTCGCCGGGGACGACCGGCACCATCATGACGGCCATGATGGTGCGGGTGGCGACGTCGACCATCGCGGTGAGCTCGACGGAGATCATCTTTCCGTTGTCGCCGAGCGCTTTGATTTTCAGTGGGCAGGTGTCGATCTGCACCAGCTGCCCGGGCAGCATGGCGTGCGAGGGCGTGTAGGGAGGGGGCGGCTTGCGGACGCGGCTGCTGCGGGTACTGGTCGGTGCCTGCAGCAGATCACTCAGTCCGAGGTCGTCCATCCGCCGGTAGTACGTTGCCCGTGAAAAGCTCAGCCTCTTGCGTTCGGCGGGATCGTCCAGGTCGATGCCGAAGCGCTCTTTGGCCAGCCGGGCGATCGCGTCCATGTGACTGTCGATGGTGCTGGTGGACTCATCCGCGTTGGCGTGGGCTACTTCGCGCAGCAGGTCCAGCAGCCGCGGATCGGTTCGGCCCGCCGGCAGGCGTGCCCGGGTTTTGCGGCCGTCGACCAGGGCCAGCGGATTGCGGTTGGCGCGCAGCCATTTGCGGCGCTTGGCCTCCAGGGCCTTGACGCTGATGGGCTTGCCGCGGGCCGCGAGTTCCGCGGCCTTGGCCGCGTACCGTTCGCCGAGTGTGGTGCGGTCGGGGTCGTAGCCGTCCCGCGGTTTCTGGCCCGGCCGCCGCACCCCGGTGTCGATCTCCATCATGTCTTCGTGCAGGCGCAGCAGCTTCTTACGCTGCTTGCGGCTCAGCGTGCTCTGCATGGTTCCCAGCGCTGGCAGCACGCTCGGTTCGGCCGACGTGTCGTCGGCGGCGAGGATCTGGAAGTCCTGCGAGGAGAGCATCGCCCGGTACAGGGCCTCCACGGGCGCGCCGCTGGTCTCGGGCAGCAGCACCACGACGCCGGTGTCGTTCTTGAACGCGGCGACCTGGTAGGTCGCCCCGAGCCATGTCACCCGGTCCCCGAGGCCGACGTCGTCACCGGGTGCCTGGCCGGGCAGCGGGCGGCTCATGTCGCCGCCCAGGCGCGAGCGGTGGGGAGCAGCGGGGCATCCCAATCGATGTGCAGCCGGTGCCGCCAGATCAGCCGGTAGGCGTGGTCCAGCGCCAGCAGTTCGGGCATGCCACTGGCCCTCGCCCCCTCGATCAGCCGCCTTGGCTCGGAGAAGGCCCGCAGCAGCTCCTGTTCGCACGCCGCCTCGTCCTCGATGGGATCAGGGCCCCGGTACTCGGCCAGCCATTCCAGGGTGTCCCGCCGCACCCCGCGCGGCACCTGCCGCACCTCGACCCGCCAGCCGGCCTCCTCGGCCACCGCATGCAGAAGCACGAGCTTGTCCCGCCACTCCTGGTCGGGACTGTCCGGCTCCACGGCCACCACCAGCCGGTCACCCTCGGCGGTGCGAGCGATGAAGTCCGGCCGCCACCTACGCCGTCGGCCCTTCGCGGTCTGCCACCGCAGCTCCACCGGCTCCCCGGAAAACCACGCCACCTCAGGGTCCCAGTCCAGCCCGATCGCCACCCGCATCCGCCGCAGCGACCCACACGCCACCTGGGTCCGGGTCGTCGCCGACCACCACCACGTCACCACACTCTTCCGGCCGTGATACGCCACCGGAGCCGTCGGCGGCCTGCGTTGCTCCAACGCCACCCCGCGCAGCTCGCCAGGGGCCGACCGCACCAGCAGGCCACGTTCGTCCAGGTGATGAGCCCACACCGAATCCACCGGCACCTCCGCACCGTCCCCGCATGCCACGGCATGTTCAGCGTGGCCACACCACCGGCCTCGGCCGGCCCTGGGGTGGTGGCCGTTCACCCGAAGGAGGGAAACGCTCTTGACGACCTCCCCAGGCCATGCCGCGCCCAGGCCATGCCCTGACCGGGCTACTCCGCATGTCCCAGGCCTAGTTGCCACGGCAGACAGGACCGGTCGACCAGAGAACCGGCCATTTCCGCACTGCTCTGATGCCCCGGGCCCAGCGCCAGCAGCGGCCGGCGCCGGCTGCCTCCGGACCGCGGAGCCGGCTCGCGATGCCGCATCACCCACTCCCGCAGCGGCGACCTGGCGCGTGCCACGTCCAGCCCCCACCGCTCCAGCGCCACGTCCAGCACCGCCAGGACCACGGCCCCGTCACCGCCCGCTGCCAGGCGCCGTTCGTAATCGACCAGGGCACCGGCGACGAACACCGCCTCCGGGTAGAACACCAACGGGGCAGCCCGCGCCTCCAGCGGATCCAGGCCCACTTCGGTGGCACGCTCGTGCCACACCGGCGTGCCCGGAGCGGAGCTCCACCAGTGCCCGGCGATCTGGAAGGCATCGGCGAACAGGCCCTCAGCGGCCGCTCCGACCCGACGCCGCCGCGACAGCCGCCGCCGGTGGGCGTCGATCACCTCCGGCAGCTTGTCCAGCCGCACCACCCCGGCGGTGTCACCGCGCGCGTCATCGGTCCACCGGCTGTGCCGCACGCAGATGTGCCAATTGTCCGGGCACATCAGCCACACCGGCTCGCGGGCTCCCCGCGCCGCGGCGCACAGGTCGCAGCCACGGACCAGGTAGCCGTCCGTCGGCTCCCACGGCCAGTGCCAGCGGGCCGGCCCGTCCCCGGGCGGAATCCGCTCCGGCGCCAGACTGGGAAGCGCCTGCTGCAACGCCGCCGCGGGACGGCCGGCCAGCACCGCCAGGTACTCCAGCCCGGCCTGGTTGACGTACATCTCCGCATACCGCGGGTCGACGGCCGTCTGACCCAGCCCGACCCGGTCCAGCAGTTCGCCCAGCTGAAGACCGTTGGCGCGGGCGAGCCGGTTCACGAACGATCCCGTCGACTCGCCCGGCACATGGCGCACCGGCAACGCCAGCCGGACATGAGGCCCCCACAACCGTGGCGCATCCAGCATCACCGGAACCTCCCAGCTGCCCGGGCTCACCCGTCGCCGATACGGGCGGGCGTAACTGCCATCGTGGCCACCACCGGGAGTGCGGGACATAGCCCCTCACTCCTTCGAGTGAACTCCAGCCGTCCGGCCTGGACATGACCCGTACACCTGGAGTCCGACCCTTCCCGACAGGCAGCAGCTGCCCGCAACGATCAGCCCCTGGCCCCGCACGGGCCCCTGCCGCTGCTCCGCACCTGTCCGCTGTACGCGCCGGCGGAGAACTGTCCCGCCTGCGATGCCTCGCGCAAGACCCCGCCACTCCTTCGAGTGAATCCCCGCCCCCGTCCGACGTGCTGCCACACGCGGCTCCTCCACTCTCACAAAGGGAAGGCAGCAAAACCGTTCGGAGGAGCCATGGCCACGCTGACCAGGACCGACACCGGCCTGAAAACCGTGCTGCGCGGACACCAGGAACTCGCGGTCGACGCCTGCGTCAGCCACTTCCTCGACGGATCAGACCGCATCTCGGTCATCATGGCCTGCGGCACCGGCAAGACTCTCGTCGCCCTGAACGCCGCCCACGAAGCCGCCCCCCGCGGCCGCGCCCTGGTCGTCATGCCAACCAAGAAACTCCTCGAGCAGACCGCAGCCGCCTGGCACGCGGAAGGCCGCGGCGGCCTCTACATCGCGGTCTGCGGACTCGACACGCCAGAGGACCCCGACCTGCGCGGCGTGCTCACCACCACCGGGCAGGCGGGCACCGCCACCGAACAAGCCCGCTTCCTCACCAACCAGATCGCCCAGGCCGACGGTCCCGTCAGCGTCTTCAGCACCTACGCGTCCCTCAACAAGATCGCCAAGGCGCACCGGGACTTCCTCCTTCCCGACTGGGACATCCTGATCGCCGACGAAGCCCACCGCACCGCAGGCAACGCCGAAAGCCCCTGGGCGATCGTTCACGACAACGACGAGCTCCCTGCCCGCCACCGCCTCTACATGACCGCCACCGAGCGCGTCTTCGACTACCAGGCAGTGGCAGACGGCCGCATCGACATGCCGCTGACCGAGATCGCCTCCATGGACGACCTCAGCCTGTACGGACCCGTGGTCTACCGGCTCTCCCTGGCCGAGGCAATCGAACAGGGACTCCTGGCCGACTACCGGGTCGTGGCCGTCGTCATCGACGACGACGACCTGCGCACAGTCCTCAACCGGCACTCGTGCTTCCGGTCCTCCACCGAAGGTCTACGGGTCGCCGCAGCACAAGTCGCACTCCTGAACGCACAGCACACCTACGACCTACGCCGCACCCTGACCTTCCACACCCGCGTCAGGTCCGCCGAGATCTTCGCCGATACCCTGCACGAAACCGCCGCCCTGATGCCCCGCCGCCTTCAGGGGCCGCTGCAGGTAGGGACCGTCAACGCCGAACAGAACCGGTTCGACCGCCTGCAGGCCTTCACCCAGTTCGCTTCCGCACCTCTGCACACAGACCCGTCCACCGGGGCGCCGCTGCGCTCCGTGCTGACCAACTGCCGCTGCTGCACTGAGGGCGTCGACATCCCGGCGATCGACTCCATCCTGTTCGCCGACCCCAAGACCAGCTCGGTGGAGATCACCCAGGCCGTCGGCCGCCCCCTGCGGCAGACCCCCGGCGCCGGCAAGGTCTCCACCATCGTCATCCCGGTCTACCTCGAGCCCGGCCAGGAGATGGCAGAAGGCACCAAGCGCACCGCGTACCGGCTGCTCTACCAGGTCCTGATCGCCCTGTCGGTCTACGACGAGCACGTCTTCTACCGCTTGGACATCAAACACTGGAAGCCCCCGCCTCCCCGGATCCTGCCACCGTCGGTAGGGCCCGAACGCGCCGACGAAATCATCCCCGTCCTCAGCCTGGAAGCCGAAGAATCACCCAACCGCGTGTGGGAGCTGGGCTTCGAAAGCGCCGAACGCTTCCACACCGAGTTCGGCCACCTCGACGTCCCCAGCCGCTACATCGGCCCCGACCGGTTCTATCTGGGCTGGTGGATCGGCAAACAACGCTCCCTGCGCATGAACCGCATGCTCCTGCAAGAACGCATCGACACGCTCGACACCATCCAGATGCGCTGGGAGCACCCCCCGCACAGCATCGAACACCGCCTGCTCATCGCCCGCGACTACGCCGCCCATCACGGCCACCTCCACCCCCTGGCGAAGGAAACCTTCGGCGGTATCCGCCTGGGCCGGTGGCTGGCCGAACGCCGCCGCGAAGCCCGCGAACGCACCCTGCCCCACCCCTACCACCGGGCCCTGAACGAAATCGACCCCTGGTGGAACGCCCGCTGGTCCCACGACTGGCAACGCACCTACGTTCAGGCTTTGGCGGCCGCCCGCCGCGGCGACCTGGCCCTGGCCGACCTACGGCCCGACCGTGAGGACACCGCCCTCGCCCGGTGGTTGGAAGAGCAGATCACCGCCTTCGACGCCCTCCATCCCGACCAGCAGAACCTTCTGGGCGTTCTGCCCCTCCGCCACCCTCTGGCCGTGCTGCTGCGCCGACCCCGCGGCGCCGCCGAATACGCCTTTATCCGCGGCCTGCGCGTCGCCCGCGCCTACTGGCGCAGCTACCAGCACCTCAACGTCCCCCTCAACTACGTCGCCACGAACCGTGGCTCCGTCTTCCGACTGGGGGAGTGGATCTCTGGCAAACGCCGCCACCCAGAGCACCTGACCCAAGCGCAGCTAGACGCACTTGAAGCCCTGGACATGCGTTGGATCCCCCGCCAGTCCGTCAGCCGCCGATAGCCGGACCGCAGTTACGAAGGAGAACGCCGACGATGCTCCCTGCAGATACCGTCGGCTTTGTCGGCGAAGGCGCTTCACTTGCCGGTCAAGAGAGCCTGGTTGCCCTCAAGCACCCGGAGCTGATCCTGCAACGCAGCAATGTCTGAATTGATCCGATGACATTCCTTCGCGATGAGCTCCAGGTCAGCATCGACCTTGGAGACGTAAGCAGCGCGGAGGGCTAGAAGGTCCACTTCGGTGTCTGCCATGGGTACCCCGCTCTCCAGGCTCAGCACTCTCGATCACGACGCTACCGGCCGACCTCGTCTCGAAAACGCCCGAGTACGCAAGAGATCTGTCGGCTGACCACGTGTGTTCAGAACCGCTCTGCAGACGAGCAATTCTGACGCGATCGGGCGTTCCACGCCGCGCTACTGCTGGCGGACTGCCTGCTCGGCTATGCCTCAACCCCTCTTGGGTAACTCTCGCAGTCTGTAGCCCGACTGGGGAGGCGAAGTAGACGAATGCGACGCACCGGACCCAAGTTCTTGAGCCTCTTCTCGGCCCACGCTGGCGGGGCGTCGGCCGAGCGAGCCCAGATCACTCCGAGGCAGCATCCTTGCCACTTCTTCCAGAGGCGGCCTGCTGCTCCTCGGTGCGGCACCGCTCATTGGACTGGCTATCAAGTTTGCGGTGGCTCTCCAAGAGTCGGTGAGTAGTTGTCAGTGGTGCTCGCTACCTTCTTCGGGAGCCAGGGAGGGCAGTTGGGGCGCAAGAAGCAGGACATGTGGGTCCGATTGATGGTGTTGTTCGCCAATATGGGGCGCTGTGTCTACTGCGACTGTGCCGAGTCGCAGGTGATTGATCACGTTGTCCCAGTGAAGGACGGTGGGTCGGAGCACTGGCACAACCTGGTCCCGGCCTGCGAGGCGTGCAACCTAGGCAAGAGCGGCAAGGGACTGTTCGAGTGGGTTACGCAGCTGACATACCAGCGGTACGGCGCGGAGGCCAGCACCTGGCCGCACGGCCCCAAAGGGCTTTGGTGGATGCGCGCCAAGCTCGAATATGCCTTCGATGAGGCTGTAGCCCGCATCGAAGGCGTCAAGTCGGAGCTTGACGACAAGGCGCGCAGCGATTGGTTCTTTGACCGGTACTGGAAGCTCACGAAGAACGATCCGGTGTATCTGTGGCGTGGCTGGGTGGCCGCGTCAGTGACAAAAGCCCGCGAGAACGGCTGGCCCAAGCCACCCCCGCCTCCGCGCATGCGGATCGTTCGAGACCGCCTTGGGCAGCTGTTCGAGCCAATTCCTGAGGACGATACAGCCTGAGGCTGGCTAACGCCGAGGTCCGTGGAGCGACCCTGGTGGCGCGAGAGCGCAAGATTGATGCCTTGGCTGCAAACGGCAAACTGGGTGGGCCGCCGACGCTACGACAGCCCACCCAGGTGGTTCAGCTTGACCTTTGTTGGCCTCCACTATTGAGCATCTGCAGGGCGTCCTGGGTGCGCAGAAGCCTTGAGACGTGTGACGGGTACCAGTAGCTCCCACCTCCTGGAGTGGGCTCACCGCGTCTGTTCAGTTCAGTGGCAATGTCGATCAACTTCAAACCGTTATGCCGGAGTGCCACTGCCAGGGCCAGCACGTGGTCAGGGCACGCCCGTGGCCTTCCAAGCCGCACTCCAGAAGCACGTTTGACAGCCAGGGCTTCGATCGTACGTGCGGAAATGAGGTTTCGTCGTTCGTGAGATGAACGGCTGCTCATACGCAGCCGCCCTCGGTCCGTTCCACGCCTGCTTCGGGAGGGCCGGCTGGCGTGCCGGTCTCCGAGGCGGCGGGTGGAAACTGCCGCAAACGAGGGATGAGGACCGCCCATTCCCGCGGGCTAAATGCGCGAGCGATGGCGGGTGTGGCTTTGAGCCCTTCAACGCCGTACCACTTGGCGATGACGAGGTTGAACAGCAACCAGGTGATCCACGCCGTGAGAACGAGGAGCACCGGTGCCACAAGGACAAGCGTCCAGTGAGTGTCCATGATGGGGTGCTCCAGAGAGTCGACTGTAAATGCATCAGTGATCCCTGAAGCCGCAACGCATGGCCGGCTTGCCATGCTGCGTCCACCGGTGGTGCTCTTTTACCTGCGGGTGGTGTCCTCCCGCAGAACGGACCGCGCGCTAGCGGGCCGTCTGGGCTCGCATACCCAAGCAGTCGACTTCCATGACGCCATGGTGGCACGCGTGATGACCGTTCCCGCTAATCGGTGCCGCTCTCCGCACATCGGGGTACAGCGCCTCGGAGAGCAAGCTCATTCACCTGGTCTGTCTCAGCCCTGGCGGGTGGCGGCGATCCGTCAATCGTCGCCTGCGTGGGGTGGACAGAGCCTTCCAATGCCGGGCGGACTAGCGTTCGATGTGGAAGCGGCCTTGAGAGATGACGGCCTGGCGGAGCTTGGTGGTGAAGTCCGGCGTGCGGGCGATGCGGTCCACTCCGCCGGCTTTGCTCTGGCGCAGGGCGGTTTTGAAGTTCTGCTCGAGGACTCCTGTCATGCGGGTCATCAGGTCGTCGTTGAGGTGCTCGAGGTCGATATGGAGCAGGTCCCGCGGGGCGGGCTGGCGTAGCCGCGTGAGGGCGTAAGCGGACATGGCGGCTACGGGGTAGAGCCAGTTCTCCAGGGTTTCCCCGAGCAAGGGGTGGTCCTCGGCGTACTGGGTGAGGAAGGCGCGCAGGCGGGCGTGCACGTCCAGACACAACCGGTAGATGTCCAGGTCCTGCTTGGAGGTGAAGATCTGGCTGTAGTACTGGTCGTCCAGAAGCAGCGCTTCTGAGTGCCGGAGCGCGGTGTGCGGCTCACGCAGGACGAACGCGGTGAACTCGCGTGCCAGGCGCGTCATGCTGACGACCCGGTCGAGGGGGAAGCCGAGGTTGCGGTAGTAGCTGGCCCGGCGCTCGTAGTAGTAGCCACCGGAGTGGGTGAGGCTCTCTTCGATGTCCTTCTGGATGGGCTCTGTCGCCCGCAGTGCGCCTGCCGGCAGTTGTGTCTGGCTGTTAGTGGCGCGGATGATCCTGTCGCGGGCGGTCCCTGACTCCGGTGCCACGACGATCTTGACCAGGAGAGACCTGTCGCGGTGCTGTCCGCCGTCTTGGAAGTAGGCGTAGACCTCGTGACTGGTCTGGAGGCCGTTGACGATCTGCGGATCCTTCACGACGATCTTCTTGCCGGCTATCTGGGCCGCATCGGCCACCACGGTGACGCCGTTGTTGAACCACCAGAAGTCCTCGCCGGTACCCGACTTGAGGGTCTCACCGATGGCATTGTTCACAGCGGTGGATCCCGCGTAGTCCCGCACGTTCGACTCGAACAGCTCCAACCGCAGCGCCTCGTTGTCGGAGGTGATGAACCGGTAATACTCGTCCAGCCGTGCCAGGCAGACGTACCCCTCACCCAGCGAGGTGCTCATCGGGGTCTCGGAGAACACCAGCTGCGCCACGGCCTTGGCGCCGCGGGCGGTGCGTTCACGCAGGTCCGCGGCATTGAGGTACTCGATGGTCGCGGTGGCATCGGAGGTGATCTTCGCCAGCTCCCGCCGTAGCCGGTCGCCCTTGGACTTCACGTTCGGGTGGGGACTGTCGGCGGCCTTACTGGCGTAGATCACCTTGATCCGCACCTGGGGGAATGAAGAGGCCAGCTCCTCGAGGATGTGCAGGAAGCGCCGGGTGCGGTCCAGAAGCTTGGCATTCGTGTGCGGCGCCAGAGCCTCTTCGTCACGGCTCATATCGAGTAGCTCAGGCAGATGGAAGTGCAGCTTCTCGATCACCGTCTCCTGATAGCCCGTCGAGCTCTTGGACTGAAGGATGACCAGCTCGATAGTGCCGGCGCGCGAGGGCAGATATCGGTGCGCGTCAGCGGTGACGTACCGGCCGTCCACGAAGGTCCAGATGCCGTCGATGCCGCAGTCGTGTGCCCCGTCGACGATGCCGTCCATGATCTCGTCGTTGTCGAGATCCCAGTCCTGCAGCGCTTTGTCGGCGGAAAAGAAGGTGAAGAAGTCCTCCCGACCCTTCTCCGGCGCCAGGCGCCGGTGCTGGTCATCCAGGATGCGGTCGAGCAGCCGCTGGTCGTTGTTCTGCACGGACGTCATGCAACCCCCCACTGATCAGCAAACCCCAAAAAATGCTGACAGGAGATGGCTTGAGTGAACACCCCCATGCACGTGGGTAAGCGACACGCGAACCGATTGCAGGCGACTACCGTCCGCGTTCCGGGCCTTGGCCGTGCAGCGTCACCCGATCGTGCAGCGGACCCTTCTAGGGGCGGGCGGCTGCAGCAGGCCACGCCGTGGTCAGGGCGGTGTGGGCTTGAGACGTGGTCGCGATCCGCGACCAGTACGTCGCTTCGTAGCGGACAGCACGTTCGTCGTATCGCGTAGCAAAGGCCCGGTGCCGCTTCAGCCGGTTGACGCCGCATTCGACGGCGTGCCCGGCGTTGTGGACCTGCGGGGGTCGATTCGGTGGACGTCCGCCGCCGGGGGCGGGTGTGTGCCGCCGTCACCCGTACAGCGCGCCATCGGTCCACCAGGGTGCTTCCTCGGCCGCAAGTTCCGGATCGACCACGTGCAACGGATCGTCACTCCTGGCAAGAGCTCTGCTATTCAGCAGCGCCGTATCGCTCGCCCCTCCCTGGGGTTCGCGAACGGCTGCGGCGTGCCGTGTGGCGGCCGCACAGGCATGGCACGCATCGGTAAGACGCCAGATGCGGCGGCAGGTGCTGCGCGTCAGCAGGAGCGAGATCGGCCCGTCGCAGCCGCGGTGGCGCTGATGCCACTGGCAGCCGTGCTCACCGCACCGGCACGTCCGTAGGTGGCCGGGGAGTGGTTCGGAGCGTGCGTGCTGTGCCAGATGCCTGACGACCGCTGCCTGCGTCGCGACTGCCCCAGTAGACGCCGGGATACGGCCGCAGTGCAGGCAGATGAGGTCTGTCTCGCCAAGGATGGGACGGACCTCGAGTGTCCAGGTGCGCCGCACCGGGCGGGGGAGTGCGCCGTGCCCCATCGAGAGCTGTCCTCCCTGCTGAATGACGGGTGGTCCGGCCGGCGCCCTGAGTGGGAGGGCCGGTGGCGGCACCGTAGTGCAGACCCCTGCCCTGCCGCTCGGTGGCCCGTCTGGGCAAATAGGGCAGAGGTCTGCACTGACAGGGCAGGGTTCTGCACCGTCGGATAGAGCGGTGACGATCATTCCGCCGCCCGACCCGAACCTCGACGCGCTCCGCCAGGAGTTGTCGCGGCTGCGGGCCGAGCGTGGCTGGACCTACGACGAACTCGCCGCCAGAACCGGCCTGTCACGCCGCACGCTGATCGAGATCGAGCAGGGCCGCACCATCGGCACCCTCGCCACCTGGTACGCCCTCGCCCACGCGCTGGGCGCCCCGCTGGACCAGCTCTTCGGCACCCTCTGCGTCGGCCATCAACCCCCGGCGCCCCCGGCCTCCTGACCTGCGCCGAAGCACCGATCGCCAGCCTTGGGCGGCTGGGGGAGCGTCACCCGATCCGGCACCTTGCCGCGAACGGTTACTCGAAAACGGGAACGCCAGTACGGCACGTGAGGCCGGCTGGGCGATGGGACCGGCCCCGATACCGCTGATACGGCGTGTTGGCCGTCATCGTCTGCGGTCATGCGCTCCACCACCAACGTCTCCGCCGACAACAGCCGTGCCGGTGACACCGGCTGCGCCGGCTCAAAAGGCGCCTCTGAAGCCCCGTCACCGCAGATAGGTCGCCGGACGGCGAGCGAACTGGCCGGGCAGCCTAGCCCTGACCCCACCCGCATCCCCGCTCAGTCTGGGAGAGGGACTTTCGCCATCGTCCTCGCCGCCTGCCCCAGGTGCGAGGTCTGGGTGACGTCTGGTCGCCGATCTTGCTCGTACCGCAACTCCGCCCAGCCGGCCCTGGTGTACTGCGCAGCGATTGTCGGCGACCGCCGGCAGCGGGCCGACGTTCCCCGCCGAGGGTGCGGCGCCAGCGCAGATGCGCGGCTTTGTGATCGATGAAGACGAGACCTGACCCGACCTCTGGGCGCACTCGCGCCCTGTTCAGCTCGACGGAGTACTTTTGATGCTGCAGCCCACTCACGAACAGGCCGTGGCGGCCGATGCTTTCGCCAGCGGGGATCATCTGGTGATTCAAGCCGGAGCCGGCACCGGGAAGACCATCACGCTGACTCAGCTCGCCGCCAGCACCTCGCGTCGTGGCCTGTATGTCGCGTTCAACCGGTCGATCGCGCAGGACGCGGCGACGCGCTTCCCGGCCTTGGTGCTGTGCAAGACCGCGCACTCCCTGGCCTATGCGGCTGTCGGTTACCGGTATCGGGCCCGGTTGAACGGGCCGCGGGTGCCTGGCCGGCAGACCGCTCAGGCGCTCGGGATCACCAAACCGATCAAGGTCGGGAACCGGGTCGTGCTGCCTCCGGCGCTGACGTCGACGGTCCAGCGCACCGTGACCCGGTTCTGTCATTCCGCGGACCAGACGATCGGACTTCAGCATGTGGCGCGGCTGCGCGGCATCGACACCGAGGACCTGCACGCCGAATTCGCCCGCCGTGTCCTGCCGTACGCCCGCGCTGCCTGGGCGGACCTGCAACATCCCGACGCCGGGGCGGTGCGTTTCGAGCACGACCACTATCTGAAGATGTGGGCGCTGTCCGACCCGAAACTCAAGGCCGACTTCGTTCTCCTGGACGAGGCCCAGGACACCAATCCGGTCCTGGAACAGGTCCTGCTCAACCAGCGCGGCCACGCCCAGCTGGTGATGGTCGGGGATTCCGCGCAGGCCATCTACGGCTGGCGCGGCGCCAGGGACGTCATGACCGGCTTCGACGGCGCCGCCCTGTCGTTGACCCGGTCCTTCCGGTTCGGTCCCGTGCTGGCTCTGGAGGCCAACCGGTGGCTGGCGCTCGCCGGCGCCCCGATCCGACTGGAGGGCACCGAGACGATCCCCACCGAGATCGACACCGTCACCAGGCCGGACGCGGTCCTGTGCCGGAGCAACATCGGCGCCATGGCCGAGGTTTTTCGCCTTCTCGGCCTCGGCCGCCGGGTCGCCCTGGCCGGGGGAGGGGACAGCCTGCGCACCCTGGCCTACGCGGCGCGGGACCTGCAGGACGGCCGCCGCACTTCTCACCCGGAACTGGTGCTGTTCACCACGTGGGGCGAAGTCCAGGACTACGCGGCGCAGGATCCCGCCGGCGGCGACCTGCAGCCCTTCGTCGACCTCGTCGACCTGCACGAGGCGGACGCCGTCCTGGCCGCGGTCAACCGCCTCGTCGACGAAAAGAACGCGCAGGTCACGGTGTCCACTGTGCACAAGGCCAAGGGACGTGAATGGCCCCAGGTGAAGATCGCCGAAGACTTCCACCCGCCCAAGGACATCGACAAACACGACGAGCACGGCAACCCCCTGCCCGGGCCGATCGACGACGCCGACGCCCGCCTCGCCTACGTTGCCATTACTCGTGCGCGCTCCCGCCTTGACCTCGGCGGCCTGGAATGGATCAATGACCACCCCGATGGCCATGCTGGGGCAGGCTAGCCACTGGGCAACCACCCAAGTCCTGCTCGGCATGCCCACCTGCCGCTGGGCACCCACATGCGGGCTGGCCGTCGGTCCCGCACCGCCGTGCGGTCCGGGACCAGGGCAGAAAGGTTTCACGACCGTCGAGGTCATGACGTCCCCCGGGTAGGCGAGGCCGCGACGAACTTGAGCGCCCCGGCAACGGACATGGAACAGGTGTCCGCGTCCGGAGCGTGCCCCGCCGGGCACGCAGTCGTACCGTCCGCTTTCCTGCGATACATAAGGATTTACCACTTACGTGACTACGCCGCGTGACTTTCAGGGCAACACGGACGAACTCGGCGAACCGTGACGCCCCGTGGATCCCGGACTGCGGCAGCCCGGGGACCGGTACGGGACAGCGGGCGGCGCAACGGAAGGGGCCTGGATGCTGCTCCGCCTGTGCATCGGCTGGTAGCCGTTCACGAATGCCACGTTCGTGCTCCCCGTCGAGCCGAATCCGCTGTGCGAGGGCAGCCGCCATGCGGCTGGCGCGGGGTGGCCAACCGGACGGCGAGCCCGCAGCCCGCAGCGCACCACTGTGTCTGGCCCCCGGTGGAGACTGCGTCGTGACGCCTTTCACCGTGAGGCCGCGCAGTCCTCGAGCTCCGCTGCGAGTTCGGGATCCGGCTTGGGGATGGTGCCGAAGTCCGCGTTGCGGTGCGCTTCCAGGCGCTGCACGGCCTTGGTGATCGAGTTCGACAGCGGCAGGGACGAGGCGGGCCGGCACGCACGATGAACGACATCGACCGTGACCACGGTGGGCACCGTCGCTGTCCGGGACGGCGGCGGCCCCCACAGCCAATGTGTCAGGGCCCGATCGGTTGTCGCCTGCGACCACCTTCAGCCACGGCGAACCGTCCATTCGCCCGTGCACGTTCCCCGCAACGACGCCCCAGCCCGGCTCCTCCGCGATGACCATCGCCTGCCCGTGACGGCCGCACCGGCCTCGCAGTCAGTGGCGCTAGAGCAGTACGCGGTCGGGCCGGCAGACGGGACACGGGATCGCACCGCGCTGGCAGAGGGCCGCCTGTGCCTGTCCGTCGTCAACGGGTCGATGATCTCCGTTACCCGCTCGACAGTCGCCGCGGTGCACGAGATACCGGTCCGCCTCGGAGACATCGACACGGTGCTCTATGGACCAGGACAAACGCGCGCTCGCCCAGTCGCTGGGAACTGTGGAGTAGTCCTGGCCGGCTACGGGGGAGCAGTCCGGGGCCGGTGCCCAAAACCGTACGGGGGAAGGCATGACCCGTCCAGCTCCTGGCGGCGGCCGCGCACGACCGCGTAGATGCTCTGCCCGTCAGGCAGCGCCACGCGCGTCACGGGGCCGTCCGTGACAGGCAGCTTTCCACCCTCAAGCATTGTTCGATGTTAGTTCGAAACCGTGGCGAAGCTCAGCCGGGCGACCCGTGCCCAGGCCTCATGGCCGAGCTCCGCTCACGCTCTGGCCCCTACTGAGACCTTTGCTGCTTCGTCACGCTTACTTCCTCCCCCTAGGAGTCTGCGATGGTGCCGCGGGAGCCTCCGTCCGCTTGCCCAACGCTTCGAGCACTTCCCGAGGGCTGCCTAGGCTGAAGACGATCACACAGCCGTCCGCTCGAGCCTCCCGCCAGATTGCACCGTCCTCCCCGGAATGCGACTGCATCCGCGCTGGAAGCGGTTCGAGGTCGAACGTGTAGATGAAGCTGCCGGCCCTGGAGTCCAGGGACCGCTTGAGGTCCTCGGTGTCCGGGCTGTGGTGCTTGCACCGGAGGAGTTCCAAAGGCATCGCAGGCAACGAGGAGATTTCCCTGGGCGAGCAGGCTTCTCTAGGCAGATTCGTGTAGGGGGAGGAAAGCCAATCAAGCCGATCGCGCCGGACCGTATGCATGTAGAGGGAGAACGTCTTCCCTCCGCTGTGCATGAGGTCGACGCGGCCCGTACCGGAGCTGTCCTCGGGCTTCGCAGTGCTGACTGCGTCTGCTCCCTTGCGGGCCTGGACCAGGATCGTGTCGGCTTCCCGATGTGCCTCGGTGAGGATCGTGTCTGCCTCCCGGCGGCTGGTGGTGATGACCTCGGCGGCTTCCTCGCGGGCCCGGGACACGATGGCCTCAGCTTCCTGGCGGGCCGCCGCCCGGATTTGGCGCGTGCGCGCCGCGGCGGTGACCCCCGCCAGGACATCAGGCTCTGCCGGCTGGCTGTGCTGCGCCGAGTCACCACAAGCCGGGGTGGGGAAGGCGATCAATGTCTGTGACGGGACAACCTTGTGGGAGCTGATGTCCACGGCTCGGCGCCGGAAGTCGCCGGCGCGGGCATCGGCTGCGGCGAGTACGTCCTGGGCGCCGGGCACCTGGTAGCGGGCGGCGGTGCGCAGCCAGCGTTGTGCGGCGGGCAGGTCATTGCGGTCCAGGAGCTCCAGACCCAGCAGATAGGCATCGTGGCCGAGGAGAGCGTGCTCGGCACGCTGCCTTACAGCGTCGGTTTCCTGCTCGGTGAGGCTGTCCAGGTCGTCCATGATGGCGGCGAAGCCTGCCGTCAGTTCGTCCTCGGTGACTTCGAGGCGCTCGTTCCGGTCGTTGTCGTAGGTCACTTGCGCACCTCCTGTGACATGGCCTCGGGTCGGTAGGACTGCAAGGCAGGCAACCCGCGCAGAGTCGCCATTGCGGTTTTGAGGAGCTTCTTCACGGTGTTTTCGCTAATGCCCATCTCGACGGCTGTGGTCGGCACCGTCAGGTCCTCGGTATAGCGGTGGAACAGAGCCTGTCGCTGCCTCCTCGGCAACGTGGCCAGTGCCTTCTCCACGTCGAGTTGTGACAGGGCTGCATTGAGGGCCAGTTCAGGCTGGACCGCCTCGGCCAGCATGCGCAGGGCTGCCAGGTCCCCGTCTTCGGTGGCCGTCTCATGTCTGCCGGGACGTGATCGCCAGAATTCTGGAATGTAGTTTCTGGCGATCCCGTACAGCGCCTGTCCTGGTTCTTCGTAGTCCGCAAGGACCGCGTCGAAGATTGCGAAGAAGCGCCGCCAGATCTCCTGGCACACGTCCTCCGCATTCAGCCGACCGTCGACTCTCTTCGCCACGTACGCCAATAGGCGAGGATGCCGCACACGGTAGAAATCCTCCATGGCCTTGCGACGTTCAGCACTGGTCATCCGACCGCCTGGATCACCATCCGCTGAGTGGCTCACCGGCGCCGCCCGTTGACCGACTGCGAGCCTTCGGCGCCTTCCAGACCAGGACCGGTAGCAGTACCCAGGTCCAAGGACCACTCGCTGCCCCCAGCGCGTTGCCGAGCTCGAACCGCCCGACCGTCCCCGGCTAGCGCACCGGCGACTTCCGCCATTGCCCGCCGCTGCTCCCGGGCCAGCCGTACCCGGCACCGCATCGCCGCGACGACGAGGCCCGCCAGACCCGTGACGACGGCCGCGATCGCGGGATCTTGCAATTGGAGCACCTTGGACCACCTGTTCTTCACCGTGCTGAAATCGTGTCACCTCCTACATCGGGCGCACCTCCCGAAACCGGGTACCCTCCCGTCAAAAATCGCTCCAGACACCACCGCTAGCGGGGTCCGGATCGCGGTGTCGCGCTGCACCACTGAGATCGGCCCTGATGCGGCCCTGCGGGCAGCCCCGGACCCGCCGACCCGCCGACTCGGCGCTCTGCGCCCCGCCGGAGCGGCGTGCTGATGGCAGGGGCGCCGGACTCCATACGGCGATCCGAATCCAACTCGCCGCCAAGAGCGGGCGGCCAGCAGACCTCGCAGGTGCCGCGGAGACGGGATGTGCCCGCCGTCCTCGGCATGGATGGCGCAGCGCGCGATGCCCTGCTCCTCCACGGCGGAATGAAGCGTCACGGGGATCGTGACGAGTCCGGACGTGATGGCCAAGCACGCAACGGTCTGGGGTAAGACCTCATCGCACCCGGCAGTGCGATGCCCCGTATTACGTGCAGGCCAATTGGGACGACAGCCCGAGGGCCCCGCACCGGCGTGATGCGGGGCCCTCGCGGCAGTGAGTGCCTGTCGGAGCATCAGCGATAGTGCTGCCACCAGGCGATCAGCACGATGGCCGAGTATTCGCCCAGCTGGTAGGCGGCGCCTTTCACCGTCTCCAACGTGATGGCGGCGCGGTGCCGGCGTATGGCGGAGCGGATGGCATGGCCCGCTGTGGTGATGCGCTTGCGGGATCGCTGCGCCGTCCGCCTACACTGTTGGTGCATTCAGGCTCCGTTCTGTCGTGAGGATCGTTCGGGGTCGCACTTTGGGAGTCCTTCGACCGTGGCCTAGGAACCGTGTGGTCGGGAGTGGCTCCCTTTGTGCTGCGGAACAGAGTACCGAGGGGGTCCGCTAACCACGGACCGGACGGCGGTCGGTGAGGGGCTTTCAGGTTCATGCGGTCACCCGGTGGGGGGATATAAAGGCCCGCTGGGATCCGCGTTCACATCCTCCGAACTGGGGCTTTGGCGGCGCCTCGAAGTAGCGTGTGGCCGCCATCACATCTGTGACACCGGAACGCGAAAACGGACTTTTCGGCTTCCTCCGAGTCACCCAACCGTTGTCGATTTCGGTCCGGATGTCTTTGCTGCAGGCGTTGGCCAGCCCAATCGTCCACCCCAGTCGAGCAATATGACCTCGCCAGTGTTGTCCACCTACCCCTCGACGTTTCCGACGTTGGCGGTCTTGGCTCTGTTGGTTGGTTTCGAGAACGTCTGTTGCTCAGTGGCAGGAACGCTCTCCTCATCCGGGAAGTGATGTTGCCGAGATTCGGGAACGCCTACGTTGTGTCAGAACCGTGGTTGTGCTCGGTCCGGGGCGCGTTGATCTGGCCGGACATGGTGTCCTCGTGGGAGGGATCGCGGTAACCCGTTCGCGTGGCATGCTCCCGGCCGCGTACGTTCCGCCTATGACCAGGACAACGCCGGCCAGGCCGGTTGCCGTGGAGGCCGTGTTCCCGGAGCTGGCGGCATACCGAGGGCGGACGACCCGCCTGCACCCGCGGCCGGGGCAGCCCGGGCGGCACGACAGCCATGTCGGAGGGCCGTTGCTGTGGCCCAGCGACGAGCCGTGGCCGGTCTGCCGCGAGCCGCACGAGCCCGAGAGTGAGGGGTACGCACCGGAGGACATCCGCGTCGCCCGGGCCGCGGGCGTGTGGCCCCGGAGTCGCCCGTGGCCCGGCGCCGGCAGCCCGGGGGAGGACGGGCCGACGCCCTTCGTGGGGCTCGCCCAGTTCTTCGGCCGGGATGTCCCAGGCCTTGCCGCCGGTCCCGGCGGCGCTGACCTGGTGCAGCTCTTCCGTTGCCCGCGCACCCACGGCCCGTACCTGGAGCGCCGATACCTCCTGCGGTGGAGGCTGGCCGCGCAGACGGAGCAAGCGGACCGCTTCCTTGCCGCCGCGTCCGAAGTGCCGCTGCTCCGGTGGGAGCACGAACTTCCCGAACCCTGCGTCGTGCACCCCGAGGTGGTGGACACCTATCCGTGGGCGGAGGACGACACGCTGCCCGCGGCTCTGATCGCCTGCATCGATGCCTGGGACGACGCCCAGGCAGCGGAAGGCGGCCGCAACGCCCCGAATTACCAGGGCGCTCTCTCGATCCCGCCCGGCTGGCGGGTCGGCGGCTTTCCCAACTGGGCGTCGACGGGCCCGATGGACATCACTTGCGCGTCCTGTGGCGCCCCGATGCGGCTCCTGCTGACGGCCGGGGGCGACGAGATGGACCCTGACTCGCACAGCTGGATGCCGCCGGAAGACCGCGATCCGTCCCTGCAGGGGATGGCCTCGATCCGGGGCGGCCGGTCCGTCGCCCAGCCCACCCGGCTCCGCTTCGGCCGTGACCGGGACCTACACGTCTTCACCTGTCCGGACGACCCGGGACACCCGCCCCAATGGGTGCTCTCCTGATCCGTTCCAAAGGCGGCAGATCCGGCCGGCACGCACCGCTGCGAGCCGTCGGCTCCGTTCCTGGATCTCGCCGACATTTCCCACGACAACCAGCCGCGACCGTTCCCCGAATCCAGCTGCAACCGTTCCTGCAAGTCGCCTACGTAGCCAGCGGTCTGGACGACGATGCCAGGTCGCCTGCGGTGTCCGCGCCTGCCGGTAGCGTGGGGATACTTCGGACTGCCGTGGGCCGCAGAGACCCGTACCCGCTGGGTGGTCCCTGTGTGCAGGAGGTTCCGATGGCCCGTTTCGAGATCGATCAGAACGCTGTGGATGCCGCCATCAATGCGGGCATGCAGAAGTTCACGTCCAACCTGACCAGCGCGCTCGGAGCCCTGTCCGAGCAGTACCAGGGCAGGCCGCTGGAAGAGATCAAGCCGGAGATCCAACGCGTCTGGGCACAGCGGACAGGCGGAGGAACCATCATGGACCCGGAGCTGACCCAGTACGCGGAGCAGATCCAGGCGGGCGGCACGGTCACGTTCCGCCCGGAGTCCTGAAGCAGCCTGCAAGACGATGGGGCCCCGCCTTCTCAGGCGGGGCCCCATCACGTTTGTGCACCTTTTACGGTTCGGTGGTCAGGGATTGCATCGACAGATTCACCTCGCGGGTCAGGGGCGGGTAGTCCGCGTCGACCCTCTCGTGCCAGCGGACGTGGCGGATGTCGAGCGAGTCGAAGCAGTCGCGGAGGCCGCTGCCCTCCACTGCGGCACGGTGAACGGGTTGGCCTCGAACTCGCAGGTCTCTACGTCGATCACTGGTTCAGGCCCCCTGTTCGGTGGCTACGGAGTTCTGTATGGCCAGGACATCGGCGATCTCGGCTTCAAGGCGAGGCAGAGCCCTCTCCACCCGCGCTCGCTGGTCGGCGCTGAGATCGTTGCCGGTCAGGGCGTTCTGGAGGTTCGCGACGCCGGCACGGAGGCGTTCCACGTCGGGCAGCAGTTCTGTGGAACGTGTAGTCGGGTCGATTCCGCGGCCGCGGAGCACGGCGTAGATGGTCGTCCGCGACAGGCCGGTGATCTGCCGGATCTCCTGGACGTTCTCCAGCCCGTCCCGCCAGAGTTCTACGGCTACGGACTGGAGGGCGTCGGTGGAGTCCTCCCGCTGGCCGCGCCAGTCCTCGGCCGCCGCGATCAGCTGGTCACGGGTGTCAGGGCGGCCGGCCCATCCGTCTGCGATCTGGAAGACGTCCACGACCGCCTCGGGTCCGATCTGTGCGTACAGGCGGGCGAACAGGTCGGGGAACTTCTCGGTGTCGGTGCCCTCCAGCTCCTGGCGCTCGGCCTGGAGGAGGCGTTCGACGGTCCAGGGGTCGGTCGGTAGGCGCGGCTCCAGGTGAGGTCGCGAGGGGTTCGCGGTCTGCACCGTGATGCTGGCCTCGTACAGGCGCTTACGGGCGACCTCACGGAGTCGCGCGGCGAAGCGCTTGGCGTTGGTCTTGGAGATGAACGGTCCGATGCAGACGTCAGGTTGGCCTGCCGCTTCGATGAGCACGGCGTAGGTGCTGAACAAGGATCCGCCCCCTTTCTGTGTTCATCACTGAACATACCCTGTCCAGCACTGGACAGTTGGGGACTTGAGGCGATTCGCGGTACGCGTGTCGCGAGCGACGCTCAGGATCGTTCCTGACGAAGCGCATAACGTGTGTTAAGTGTCGGTGGGCCTGCGTATCGTCTCCGTCATGGCAAGCACAATCTGCGGCTGGTGCGGCGACCGCACCCACATGACCCTGGTCCACGGACCCGCCCTGGTGCCCTCGCCGGGATACGTGGCCAACAGGCGGTACACGTACACCGCCGCCTTCACGTGTGCGAACGAGAACTGCGAGCGCATCTCGGTTGCTTGGCGCTTCCAAAGCACCGCCTACACCAACCCGAAGGTCGAATTCCTGAGGGACGAACTGTTCTGGCACCCCGCCAAAGTCAGCAGGCCGGAGTACCCCGGGGTTCCCGACCAAATCGCGGGGACCGCGAGTGAGGCTCACGCTTGCCTGTCCATACAGGCATACCGCGGGGCGGTAGCCCTGGCGCGCGCCGTGGTGGAGGCCACCGCCAAGGAGAAGGGCATCACGGGTGGGCCGCTCGTGCAGAAGATCGACAAGTTGTGCGAGCAGGGGCACATCCGCGAGTTCACACGGCAGTTGGCCCACGAGATCCGTGAGGGCGGTAACGAGATCGCGCACGGCGACCTGGGAGATGAGCCGATGCCGCCGGAGGACGCCGAGGCCATCGTGAGCCTGATGGACGAAATCCTCCAGGAGGTCTATCAGGCGCCGGCTAAGATGATGGCCCTTCGGCAGAGCCGGCTGGACCGTGAGCAGCGGAACGCTGAGGCTACCGCTGCTCCTTAGGCTCCTGACGAAGAATCGAACGGATCGAACTACTACAACTACTAGTGATCTACCGTTTCGTGCCAGATTAGTAGTTGGTGGCAGGCCGGGCTGGGCATCCGGATCATCTGACCCCGGATACTCTCCTCATATCCCAGCCGACTGCTGGTCTCGCCAGACCTGCCACTGGCGATCACCTACGAAGAACGCGGTGATCTCAAGTGCTCAGCTCCAGCGCATGCCGAGCACGGTCAGCTCGGCAACCCGCTCGGGGG
Source organism: Streptomyces sp. NPDC088733 (assembly GCF_044751185.1). Lineage (NCBI taxonomy): Bacteria > Bacillati > Actinomycetota > Actinomycetes > Kitasatosporales > Streptomycetaceae > Streptomyces > Streptomyces sp. NPDC088733. The sequence goes on along the minus strand of NZ_JBIVLH010000041.1, from coordinate 3,768 downwards.
CGAGGGTGGCTTCTCGGGCGTGTTGGTTGGCGATGAAGATGCCAAGAGCCTGGCCAGTGCCGTCGACGGTCGCGCCCAAGCGGTGCCCGAGGTGTCCACCGGAGCCCTGCCGACAGGGACGGGCAAGCACTGCCAGAGCCGCCCGGCGGTCCGGCTGGCAACCCCCGTGCCCGCCCGGTGGGAGTCTGACGAGGTCCTCGGCCCGGCCCGCCCGCGCGTGGCAGGAGCGGTTACAACGTCGTGACCCGCGATGCCTGCAGGTGGGGATATCGAGACAACTTAGAGGCGTCCCGGTTCACCGGTGGCGATGAACCGTGTCAAGGACTCCTGGAGTTGTTCCAGGAAGTGCTGCAGGTCATTGGCGACCTGGTCGAGTTCGGGTTCGTCCAGCGTTGCTGTCCGAGTACGCCAGATGACCCCTTGGCGGTCGGTGATGTAGTTGCGGCCTCCGCCGTCTGTGCCGATCACCAGCCCGTACGGTTCTGCGTTGTTGCCGATGGGGATGGCTCCGTACGCCGCGAGCATTTCGCGGGTGTCACCGGCCGAGTGGAGGAAGTAGCCGTTGCCGACGTCGCTCCACGCGATCTCGCCGATGCTGTCGTAGAGGGTGATCAGGTCATCCGGTGCCTGTGCATCATGGGCCAGAGCACGCGCAGCGTCTTGGTCGTCCTGGTCGGCTGACCGCACTAGATTGGTCCCCGGGGGATAGCCGTGCCTGCGTTCGAAGCCTTCTGTCATGTGGTTGAGGGCATCGGAGACGGTGCTGGCCCATGACGAGAGCCAGTGCGGCGACAGCGAACGCTCACTCATGGGTCGGATCATGCCACGCCTCTTGGACACCACGGCCCACCCACATTGACCCGTTCAGCTCCAGCGCATGCCGAGTGCGGTGAGTTCTGCGATGCGTTCGGGGGCGAGGCCGGTACGTCGGGCCCGCTGATTGGCGATGAAGACGCCAAGAGCGTGGCCGGTGCCGGCGACGTCCTCGACGTGGGATCGGGGGACGTTGAGGTGGCCCTCACGTTCGGCGTATTGGCGGGCGGCGGTGAGGTTGGCGGCCCAGATCTGTGCCCGGGTGCGTTTCGGCTTTGCAGCCCTCGGGGCCGGTGCCCGCTTCTCTGTTGCGGCGGTGATGCCGAGGACCTCGGTCAGGAGCCATTGCTGGACGGTGGTGAGGGTGTCCCACTGGGTTCGCTGGGCTTGGGCCCAGCTGCCGATGTCCTCGCCTTGGACGATGAGCTGGCCATCCCGATCGGGTAGGGCGCCGCCGGCGGCGTAGTAAATGCGGGCGAGGTGGAAACACCTCTGCCACACCACGGGCCACGCGGGGCACCAGGCGGGGTCGATCTCCTCGAGCGCCTGCCTCCGCTCCCGTTCCAGCCTCGCGGCCTTCCCAGCACCGGCTGTGGTGCTGCGGCGGGCTGCTGCGCGTTGGTTCTTCAGCCATTGCCCGATGGGGTGGCCCTGCCAGGTGGCGTCGGTGGGGGCGAGGAGGTGGCCGTGTTCGGCGGCCCAGCCGCGGGCGGCGGCCAAGCCTTCGGCGAAGGCCACGTCGGCGTGGTTCCAGATCATGCCGAGCTCGTCGAGCTGCTTCACGCGTTCGGTGTCGAGGCGGCCGCGGGTGTGAGCCTGGCGCTGACGGGTGATCCACACACCGAGGGGAAAGCCGTCTGGGGTGCGGTGGCCGTAGGGGACGCGGAGGTCGTGGTAGTCGCCGTGGTAGGCGAGTGCGGCTTGCAGGCCGCGCCGCCAGAACTCGGTTTCCGGCTGCAGTACCCGCAGGCTGATGAACGCTGCCAGCTGCGCGGGGTTCCGGGGTGCGGAGAACGCCAGCAGCCCGCCTGCCGGCGCACTGACACCTCCGACCGCACCCTGCCCTCCACCCGCCGCCCCAGCCGGGGCGGCCGCACGCCGGGACGCTGCCTGAGGGGTGGCCAGCTGCTCGACGGCCTCGGTGTCATGTGCCCGCAGCGCGGTGAGGACTTTGATCAGGCCTTCGTAGGAGCGGGAGGAGAGCATGTCATCGGGCTCCTCGCCCGGGCTGAGGAAGACCGGGACGACCAGGCTGGCCACCTTGCCTTCGCCGGGCTGCATGCGCAGGGCCCGGCCGACGGCCTGGACGATGTCGACCGTGGAGCCGAGGACGTCCGCGAAGACCACCGCATCACAGTTCTTGGTGTCCACGCCCTCGCCCAGCACCCGCACCGAAGCCAGCACGCACCGCTCCATCACCGCACCCTCGGCGGTGGCGCCTGCGGTGAACTCGCCCAGCACCCGGCGCCGGTAAGAGGGCTTGTGCTCCCCGTACAGCCACTGCGCCCAGACCGAGCCTGGCTCCGGGTACGCCTCGGGGTCGCTGTCCCACAGGGCTTTGGCCACGGCCGGCAGGCCGCTGGCGAAGGCCTCGGCTTCGCTTGTGCGGTAGTGAAATGTCAGCATCCGGCGCAGCTTCTGCTCGGCCCCGGTCTTCAGCACGGCGGTCTGCAGCGCGGCCAGGCGGGCCCCTCGGACGGTATCGGTGCGGGCGTCCTGCCCGATCAGCAGCGCCGCCTGGAGCTGCGGGTCGGCGATGTCCACGCACACGACCTGGTACTGCGCGATCAAGCCCCGCTCGACCGCGTCCGACAACGTCAGCCGGTAGACCACGGGCCCGAACACGGCCTCGTCATCCATCGACGCCACCACCCGCCCCGGCCCACCATGCGCACGGCCGGCTTCGCCGGACGAGTCGGCCGGCTCCGCAGCAGCGACCTCCCACAACCGCGGAGTCGCCGTCATATACAGCCGACGAGCTGCCGGCAGCCGCCCGTTGTCATGAACCCCCGCCCACGGCTTGCCCAACGCCCCCGACGTGCGGTGCGCCTCATCGACCACCACCAGATCCCACGCACCCAGCCCCGCCGCATGCGCACGCTCCAGGACCCCGAGCCCCACCGCCGCATACGTGGCGAACAGCGTGACCCGCCCCCCACCATCGAGCCACCGCACCAACTCGACAGGGTCCGTGGTGCACGGCATCCCCAGCGCATCACCCTCAGACAGCGAACACGCCCCGAACAACCGACCGGTGCGCCCGCCTTCCCGCCACACGGTGGCCATCTGAGCGAGCAGATCGAGAGTGGGCACCAGAACCAGCACCCGCTCGGCGCGGAGCTCGTACGCGGCGTGCACCGCGATCAAGCTCTTGCCCGTCCCAGTGGCCGCAACGACCTGAGCGCGCAACCCGCCCTCAGATACCGGCCCTTCCGCAGTCGCCTGCAGTGCACGGACCACCGCATCCACCGCCTCGATCTGGTGGGGATGAAGCCGGTACTGACTGGACATAAGATCCACTCCTCCCGCAGACCCGGGCCCCAACAGAGGCAGTGGGCTCTAGCTGTAGAGTTTATCCCGGACCCTTTGATGCACAGAGACCTCCCGATCACCGAGTGGAGGGCCAGCAGTCCTAACGCTCGGGGGCACCGTTCCCACCATCCCAGCCACGGAAGTCACCGTCCCGGGATTTCGGCAACTTCACCCGCAAGTGCGGGGGGCTGCTGACTGGTCACCAGGCGACTGCCAGTCAGCAGCCCCCCGCCCCGTAGCCAGCCGTGCCCGCGCCAGCGGGCAGCAGGCCCGCAGGCGAAGCCGGAGGGCCCAAGGCAGGGGAGCGAAGCGGACCTGCCGTCCCGTCAATCCGGGCGCGCAGCGCCCCGCATTAACGGGCAACCCCATTGCGGCCGAAGGGCCCGTGTTTCCCGCATCCGCAAACCCTGCCGGCGAAGGCCG
>NZ_JBIVLH010000040.1:0-49901 GCF_044751185.1 Streptomyces sp. NPDC088733 | reverse complement strand
GGAGCGAGCAACTCCCACTCCCGGTCGGTGAGTTCATGGCGACGTATCACCCCACCATGATCCACCACCCGATGATCTTTGAAGACGGACCCTAGGTCAACTGGGCTAAGAACGCTCGCCAGTTCGAGTATTCTGTCGATCTCTCCCCACGCCACCACTCCGTTGGCGTTCTCTTGTCCCGAAACCGCTTCACGCGTCCGAGGCGTTCGCCAGGATGTCGCGCGAACGCCGTCTCGCGGCCCGAGCGCGACGGTACTGCGACGCAAGGAATCGCGCGTATGAGATTTTCGGACATAACGCTTGACTGGACGCTCTCGGGCGCCGCGTGCGTGGCGCTCCTCGCCGCCGCGGCGGTGTTCCTGCGCAACCGCAAGTCCCGCAAGGACGAGGCTGCCCAGGGCGACTCCTGGGAGCGCTCGGAGGAGCGGCGCCGCAAGAAGGAGGCCCTGTACGGCACGGCCTCGTACGTCCTGCTCTTCGGCTGCGCCTCGGTCGCCGCGGCCCTGTCCTTCCACGGCCTGGTGGGCTTCGGCCAGCAGAACCTGGGCCTGACCGGGGGCTGGGAGTACCTGGTGCCGTTCGGTCTCGACGGTGCCGCGATGTTCTGCTCCGTCCTCGCGGTCCGCGAGGCCAGCCACGGCGACGCGGCCCTCGGCTCGCGCATCCTGGTCTGGCTGTTCGCGGGCGCCGCGGCCTGGTTCAACTGGGTGCACGCCCCGCGCGGCGGCGACCACGCGGGCGCGCCGGAGTTCTTCGCCGGCATGTCGCTCTCCGCGGCCGTCCTGTTCGACCGGGCACTGAAGCAGACCCGCCGCGCGGCCCTGCGCGAGCAGGGGCTCATCTCCCGCCCGCTGCCGCAGATCCGCATGATCCGCTGGCTCCGCGCCCCGCGCGAGACCTACGGCGCCTGGTCCCTCATGCTGCTGGAGAACGTCCGCACCCTGGACGAGGCGGTCGAGGAGGTGCGCGACGAGCGGGTCCGCAAGGACCAGGAGGCGATGCGCCGCCGCGAGCACGAGCGGCTGGAGCGCGCGCGCATCAAGGCCATCAACCGGCAGCACCGCATCTGGAACCGCGGTGGCAGCAAGTACGAGCTGCCCAGCGCCAACCCGGCCGGCACGCAGGCCTCCGCGGAGCCTGCCATAGAGCCGGAGAAGGCAGAGCTGTCCTCGCGCTCCCGTCCGGCACTGTCGCCGGTCCGTGAAGAGGCCAGGCGCACCACGATCGACCTCACCGCCGAGGACGACACCATGGCCCTGCCCAAGCTGGACTCCCTGGAGCGCAAGCTGGCGGACCTGGAGCGTCAGTACGGCTGATCCCACCCGTGTTTCCTCGCGTCATGTCACTGCCCCGGCCCGGGACTTCCGGCCGGGGCGGTGCCGTTCCCGGCCCCCTGGGACATGACGCCCCGTCAGGAAGGCGCGGCGTCCAGCTCGAACCACACGACCTTCCCGGAGCCGTCCCCCTCGGCGCGGACGCCCCAGGCGTCGGCGAGTGACTGCACGAGTTGCAGGCCGCGCCCGCTGGTCCCGTGCGTGGAGGGGGCGCGCAGCCGGGGATGGCGGGTGGTGAAGTCCCGTACCTCCACGCGCAGTCGGGGCACAGGGGGCGTGGCCACCGTGGACACCGCGGACATTATGGACACTGTGGACAGCGTGGCGGTGAGGACGGCGCCCCGGTCGGTGTGCCGCAGGGCGTTGGTGACGAGTTCGGTGGTGAGCAGGACGGCGGTGTCGGCGAGTGCGGGAACGCCCCAGTGCGTCAAGGACTCGCGCAGCAGCCTGCGGACGTCCGCCACCGCCGGCAGGTCGGCGTGCTGGAGCGGACGGTGCAAGAGGCGCGCCTCGACGGTGTCCCCGACCTCCCGGTCGCTCGTCTGCGCAGGCTGACGTTCCATCGGCTCCGCTCCGGCAGCTCGCGCCCTTCCGGGGTCGAACATCTACGCGCAATGCATGCCCCGGCGTGGCCACTTCCAGTCATGAGCCGCGGACGCTCCGCTCTTGTATCCATTGCATGCAATGGATACAGTGGCTCCCGTGCAGCAGACGGACACCGCCCATCGGCGGCTGCGGGAACTGATCCTGGACGGGGTGTACGCCCCCGGCCAGCGCCTGACCGAGCTGGAGACGGCGGCGGCGCTGGCCATGAGCCGTACGCCGGTGCGCGAGGCGTTCCGCGCGCTGGTGGCGGACGGACTGGTGCGCTCGGCGGGGCGGGGGGTGAGCGTGGTCGAGCTCGGGCCGGAGGCGCTGCGCCACGCCTACCAGGTGCGCGGCGCCCTGGAGGCCCTGACGGCCGAACTGGCCGCCGAACGGCAGCGGCGCGGGGAGCTGGCACCCGCCCGACTGACCGCGCTGGAGCAGGTCGCGGCGCAGGCGGAGGAGGCGACGGCGGCGGGGCGGCTGGAGGAGGCGGTCCGGCACAACCGTCGCTTCCACAGCGGCATCGCCGACCTGTCCGCGAACCCGGTGGCGGCCGGCACGCTGGACCGGCTGTGGGACCAGATCCAGGTCTCCACCCGTCTCTCCCTCGCCGCCCCGGACCGCCCCGAGCAGGTCGCCGCCCAGCACCGCCGTCTGCTCGCCGCCGTCGTCGCGGGCCGCGCGGCGGAGGCCCACGCGGCCGCCCGCGAGCACGTGGCGGACACCCGCGCCGCCTCCGAGCGGAACGACACGGACGAGAGGACGCGGTAGCCGTGCCCGACATCAGCAAGCACCACACCTACACCACCGAGGTCGTCTGGAGCGGCAACCGGGGCTCGGGGACGAGCGCGTACCGGGCCTACGGCCGGGACCACGAGGTGTCCGCGCCCGGGCTGCCGGTGCCGGTGATCCCGGGCAGCTCCGACCCCGCCTTCCGCGGAGACCCGGCCCGCTGGAATCCCGAACAGCTCCAACTGGCCGCCCTGTCGCAGTGCCACATGCTCTCCTACCTGCATGTGTGCACCGTCGCGGGAGTGGTCGTCACCGCCTACACCGACCGCGCCGAGGCCACCTTGCGGGAAACCGGCGACGGCGGCGGCCACTTCACCGAGGCCGTGCTGCGGCCCCGGGTGGAGGTGGCCTCGGCCGCCATGGTGGACGCCGCCGTCGCCCTGCACGAGGACGCCCACCGGCTCTGCTTCATCGCCGGTTCGGTCAACTTCCCCGTCCGGCACGAGGCGGAGGTGGTCGTCACCGGCTGACCGGGACACCGACAGCGCGGTCAGCCCGGTCAGCGCGCTCAGCGCAGCCCGCGCAGCACGTTGCCCTCCGTGGTCAGGTAGTTGGAGGCGTAGTCGAAGCGCCGGGCCTTGGCGAACAGGAGGTAGTAGTACTTGGCGTTCTCGCTGAACCAGTACGCCGGGGTGAGGTCCGACTGCTTCATCGGCCGCGTCGTCACATCGCTGATCGCCGTGTAGCCGTTGCGGACCTTGCAGTACTTCTTCTGCCGCAGGAACATGTCGCGCGCCCGGGCGCGATAGCGCTCCTTCTTCGTGATCAGCCAGAGGAACAGGCACGAGTCGACGTACTCGGGACGCAGGGGGTACGAGGCGTCGACGGCCCGCAGGGTGGTGTAGTCGATCATCTCCGGGGGCAGGCGGTGGTCGGCGAGCACCGCGGTCCAGCTGTCGTGGTAGGCCTCCCCGTCGGCGATCCGGCCGCTCTGGGCGAGCAGTCCGGCGTAGAAGGCGGTGAGCTCCGACTGGTAGCGGCTGATGGTCCGCCCGGTGGTCATGTCCGCCTGGCGGAACCAGAGCCGGCCGTCGCGCCGCTCGGCCAAGTGGCGGAAGACGCCCGTGGTGAGCGTGTTGTACCAGGTCCGCAGGTCCGGGTCGCGGTACAGCTGCCAGCCGTCCCACAGGTACTCGTAGAAGGAGTCGACGGGCGGGTCGAGGGTGGCGGTGGTGCCGGTCCACGCGCCGGTCTCGATGTTCAGCGCCGTGCCGACCAGGTCGATCCGCGAGCGGCGGTCGTAGACGGCGCGCAGCGCCTTCTTCGCTGCGTCGTAGTAGCGCCGGTCGCCGGTGAGCCGGGACAGCTCGCCGAACTCGGTGATGCACGTGCCGATCTCGGCGAGGTTGTTCTCCTTGCCGCTCACGGCGCCGGTGGAGAGATTGACGTAACGGTAGGGGGCCCCGGTCGGCGACCGGGTGAAGGCGGGCAGCAGGCGGTCGGCGAGGTCGCGTGCGCGGTCGAGCAGGACCGGGTCCCTGGTGGCCAGGTGCCCGGAGAGCAGGCCGCCCACCAGCCGGATGATCGTCTCGAACACCTGGACAGGGGCGTCCTGGTCGAGCACGAGGTCGTTCTTGACCCACTGGACGCCCGCGGCCAGTTCGTCGTCCAGTTCCATCAGGTAGAGCGTGTCGAGCGCCTCGATGATCGTCAGGCCGAGCGTGCTGCCCTGGATGAAGAAGTCGGAGCCCGTACCGCTGAGGGGGCGCAGCTCGTCCCGGCCCCAGGCCAGGCGCCGGTAGGCGTCCCAGGCGCTGCGGAAGGCGGTGACGGCCTCCTGGCCGAGCCCCGCGTAGGGGTCGGGGGCGGCGGCAGCGGCCGTACCGGACAGAGGCAGCGACGAGGTCATCGTGGCAGGGGCGAGAGCGGCGGCGGCTCCGAGCAGCCTGCGCCGAGAGAGTCCGCCGGGACGCGCGAGTTTTCTCATGCCCCGAAAACCCCGTCCGTCTTCCGGGCGTTACGGGACAGCGCCGCATTGACGGGGAATCCATCCGGTGAGCCGACCCCTGAGGAGCTGAGATGCACGACGACCGACTGCTGGTCGAGGGACGTCTGACCAGGGCGATGGGCCAGTTCATCAGGCCCGCGATCTACGCCGACCGGGTGCCGCTCGCCCTGACGGCGTGGCATGTGGACGGCGAACCGGTGCCCGTCGGGGAGGCGCTCAAGGCGCTCTCGGACGGTGCCTTCGAGCCCTTCGCCCCGGGCACGCCCTGGGGGCCGCCCTGGTCGACCAGCTGGTTCCGTCTGGAGGGCACCGTCCCCGCCGGGTGGGCGGGCCGCCGGGTGGAGGCGGTGATCGACCCCGGCTTCGGCAGCGACGGACCGGGCTTCGTCGCCGAGGGACTGGTGTACGACGCCGAGGGCGCGCCGGTGAAGGGCGTCCATCCGCTCAACCGCCATGTCCCGGTCGCCTCGCCGGCGCGGGGCGGCGAGCAGGTGCGGCTGCTGCTGGAGGCCGCCGCGAACCCGGCGGTGCTGCGCGACTGGCGGCCGACCCCGCTCGGCGACGTGCGCACGGCGGGCCGCGAGCCGCTGTACCGCTTTGACACCGCGGAGCTGGCCGTCCTGGACGAGGACGTCTGGCACCTGGTGCTGGACATCGAGGTCCTCGAAGGGCTCATGCACGAACTGGACTTCCACGACCCCCGCCGGCACGGGATCCTGCGCTCCCTGGAGGACGCGCTCGACGCCCTCGACCTGCACGACGTGGCGGGCACCGCGGCCGCCGCCCGCGGCGAACTCGCCGAGGCGCTGTCCCGGCCCGCGCATGCCAGCGCGCACCGGGTCTCCGCGACCGGCCACGCGCACATCGACTCGGCCTGGCTGTGGCCGCTGCGCGAGACCGTGCGCAAGGCGTCGCGCACGTTCGCCAATGTCACCGCGCTCGCCCGGGACTACCCCGAGCTGGTCTTCGCCTGCTCGCAGGCCCAGCAGTACGCCTGGGTCAAGGAGCACCAGCCGGTGGTGTGGCAGCGCATCCAGCAGGCGGTGCGGGCCGGCAACTGGGCGCCGGTCGGCTCGATGTGGGTGGAGTCCGACGCCAACATGCCCGGCGGCGAGGCGCTGGCGCGGCAGCTCGTCCACGGCAAGCGCTTCTTCCTCGACGAACTGGGCGTGGAGACCGAAGAGATCTGGCTGCCGGACTCCTTCGGCTACACCGCGGCGTTCCCGCAGCTGGCCAGGCTGGCGGGGGTGCGGTGGTTCCTCACCCAGAAGCTGTCCTGGAACCAGTCGAACAGGATGCCGCACCACACCTTCTGGTGGGAGGGCATCGACGGCACCCGCGTGTTCACCCACTTCCCGCCCGTCGACACCTACAACTCCCAGCTGGACGGCCGTGAACTCGCCCACGCGGTCCGCAATTTCGCCGAGAAGGGCCGGGCCACCCGCTCACTGGTGCCGTTCGGCTGGGGCGACGGCGGCGGCGGCCCCACCCGGGAGATGCTGGAGCGGGCGCGCCGGCTGCGCTCCCTGGAGGGCTCGCCGCGGGTGGAGATCGAGAAGCCCGCCGCCTTCTTCGCCGCCGCCGAGGCCGAGTACGGGGACCGGGCCCCGGTCTGGTCCGGCGAGATGTACCTGGAGCTGCACCGCGCCACGTACACCACGCAGGCGAAGACCAAGCAGGGCAACCGGCGCAGCGAGCACCTGCTGCGGGAGGCCGAGTTGTGGTGCACGGCGGCGGCCCTGCGCGACCCGGAGGGGTACGCGTATCCGTACGAGGACCTGGACCGGTTGTGGAAGACGGTGCTGCTGCACCAGTTCCACGACATCCTGCCGGGCAGCTCGATCGCCTGGGTGCACCGCGAGGCCCGCGACACCTACGCCGGGGTCCGCGAGGAACTGGAGGGGATCGTCGCGGGTGCCGTGACCGCCCTCACCGGCGCCGGCATCACGGACGCCGGCCGCGCACCGGGCGTCCTCAACGCCTCCCCGTACGCGCGAAGCGAGGTCGTGGAGCTCACGGCACAGGCCCGGGAGGCTTTGCCGCCGGGCACCGTCACGCAGCCGCTGCCGGACGGCGGCGCCGCCGCGGCCGTCGAGGTGCCCGCGCTCGGGGGCGCCGCGGTCGGCGTGTCCGCGCCCGTCACACCGGTCACCGGCGTGCACGAGGGCGGCCTGATCGTCCTGGACAACGGGCTGCTGCGGATCGGTGTCGACGGCGACGGCCTGCTGTCCTCGGTGCGCGACCTGGCCGCGGACCGGGAGGTGCTGGCCCCGGGCGCGCGCGGCAACCTGCTCCAGCTCCACCCCGACCACCCCAACAAGTGGGACGCCTGGGACATCGACCGCCACTACCGCCGCAAGGTCACCGATCTGACGGACGCCGAGTCCGTCGAGCTCGTCGAGCAGGGCCCGCTGCGGGCCGTGGTCCGTGTCGTCCGGGCCTTCGGCGCCAGCCGGATCACGCAGGAGCTGCGGCTGACGGCCGGAAGCGGGCGGCTGGACGTCGTGACGGAGGCCGACTGGCACGAGTCGGAGAAGGTGCTCAAGGCCGCCTTCCCGCTGGACGTGCTCGCCGATCGCTCCACCGCCGAGATCCAGTTCGGCCATGTGCACCGCCCGACCCACGCCAACACGAGCTGGGACGCGGCCCGTTTCGAGATCTGCGCCCACCGCTGGCTGCACGTCGGGGAGCCCGGCTACGGGATCGCCCTGCTCAACGACTCCACGTACGGCCACGACGCGGCCCGTTCCGGCACGGACACGACGGTGCGGCTGACCCTGCTGCGTGCCCCGCACAGCCCCGACCCCGAGACCGACCAGGGCACCCACCGCTTCACCTACGCCCTGCTCCCCGGGGCCGCCGTCGGCGACGCGGTCGCCGGGGGACTCGCCCTCAACCTGCCGCTGCGTCCCGCCGCGCAGGCCGGGTCCGTCCGGCCGCCGCTACGTGTCGGCCACCCGGGGATCACGGTGGAGTCGGTCAAGCTCGCCGACGACCGCTCGGGGGACGTGGTGGTGCGCCTGTACGAGTCGCGGGGCGGCCGGGCCTCGGGCACGCTCGTGCCCGGCTTCGCCCTGGCCGGGGCACGCGTCACGGATCTGCTGGAGCGGCCGGAGCGCGACGCACCACGCGCCGGGGACGGCGTCGCGGTGAGCCTGCGCCCCTTCCAGATCCTGACGCTGCGCCTGACGCCGGCGACGCCTCAGGCGTCCCAGACGGCCACCACGGTGCGGTCGTCGGCGTAGCCCTTGACGCGGGTGCGGGCGTCGCCGAGGAAGGCCGGGAGCCCCGGCGGCTCGGCGGCGCCCCAGCGCTCCGAGAGGTGCGCGACGAGGGCCGGCTCGCCGCGCAGCGGATCGGCGAGGCCGGCGCTGCACAGCAGCAGGGTGTCCCCGGAGCGGGCGACGGAGGCGCGGAAGCGGAAGTCCACCGCCGGGCCGTCCTCGGGCTCCGGCGGCTCCCCCGACCCCAGGGGCTCCAGGTTCTGCCACTCACCGCCGCGGATGCGGAACAGCCCGCCGTCGCCGACGCCGAAGAACAGCCGGATGCGGCACTCCGGGTCGACGGGCAGCAGCAGGCAGCGCAGGCTCACGTCGTACTCGGCCGGATCCAGGCCCAGTTCCTCGCCCTTGCCGCGCAGCCGTCCGCAGCAGCGGTCGGTGAGGCGGTGCAGCCCCGACTTGAGGGAGCCGCGCCGCGAGGCGCGGATGTCCTCCGCGAGGCGGGCGTGGCTGCGGCCGACGGCGGAGGCCATCCACTGGCAGGCGTCGCGGGCGGCGCGGTGAGCGACGGCGGAGGCCCGCGGGCCCGTGGCGACGGCGAACAGCAGCAGGCCGTCGTCGCCCGCCCCGAAGCGCGCGGTCAGGACGGCGTCGCGGCGCGGTTCGCCCCGGTAGCGGGCGGAGTCGCCGCGCGTGGCGGCCGTACGCACCGTCAGCAGGCCGTACTGGGCGCCGTCCAGAACGGTGTCGGGGACGAGGTCGTCGAGCGCCCGGGGATCCGCGAGCGGCCAGGCGGTCGGCTCGGGCGCGTAGGTGGGCGGGCCGTCGCCGAGGTACGCGGTGTCGGGCACCGTGATCGCGGAAGTTGCCGAACTCGCAGGACTCGCCGAGGCGGAGGCGGCGGAGGCGGAGGCGGCTTCCGTGCCGGACGGGCCCGGTATGAGCGTGCCGGGTGCGGTACGGGCCTCCGGGACCCGGGCGGCAGGCGCGCCCTCCCCGGCCGCGGGTTCCGCGGGTGCCCAGCCCGGCGGCAGTCCCGGGGGGTCGGGCGCCGCCGGCGCCTGCGGGCCCTGCTGCTGCCAGGAGTGCGGGACGGACGCCGCGGGCGGCGGCGCCTGCCGGCGCAGCCGCAGGGTGTCCGGGGGGTCGGACTCGGTCCCCGCCGCGTCCGGGCCGGGCGGCCCCGGGTCGGGTTCCGTGTCGTCGCCCAGTGCGCCGACCGCGGACGTGTAGCGGTCGTCGAGGGTGTCGTCCTGCCCACCGGTCCCGCCGGGCCCGGGGTCGGGCCTTCCGTACAACTGCCGCCACCACTCGTCTTCCTGGTGGCGGCCGGTCTCCCCCTGCTGGCTCATGCCCCTATTGTCCACGCGGACCCGCGCCGGGAAACAGACTTCGGGCACGCCGGCGGTCCGACGGGCGGCCGGCCCCCTCCTCGGGCCGCACGCCGGACGATCCGGTGGGGACACCTTGCCAGGACAGGGGTTCGAACAGGGATGATGTCGGCGGGCGGGATTACGCCATGGCTCATTCCCGCCACTTCCGCGTGTTGTCCGTGACCGTTGCGGTGGAACTCCCGGCCGGGCTCCGGGAGCCCCGGGAGAAAGAAAGGGGTGCCCGTGCTCGGCGCCATAGGCCTGGACGATGCCCAGGAGGCGGCCTACCGCGCCCTGGTGGGGCTGGGGGCCGCCGAGGTCGTCGACCTGGCGCACCGGCTCGGGCGGTCGGACGAGGAGACCGTCGCGGTCCTGAGGCGGCTGGAGCGGCAGGGGCTGGTCGCGCAGTCCTCGGCCGGCTCCGGCCGCTGGGTGGCCGCGCCGCCCGGCGTCGCGCTCGGCGCCCTGCTGAACCAGCGGCGGCACGGTCTGGAGCAGGCGGAGATGGCCGCCGCCGTGCTCGCGCAGGAGTACCGCGCCGAGGCGGCCGAGCCGTCCGTGCACGACCTGGTGGAGGTCGTCACCGGTGCGAGCGCCGTGGCGCACCGCTTCGCGCAGCTCCAACTCGGCGCGGAGAAGGAGGTCTGCGCCCTGGTCACGGGCAGCCCGATGGTCGTCAGCGGCACGGAGAACACCGCAGAGGAACGTGCCGTCGAACGGGGCGTGCGCTTCCGCGTGGTCATCGAGCGGGAGGTGATCAGCGGGCCCCAGGGCATGGCCGGGATCACCGCCGCCCTCGGCCGTGAGGAGGAGGTGCGCGTCGTCGACCGGGTCCCGACCAAGCTCGTGGTCGCGGACCGTTCCCTGGCGATGGTTCCGCTGGGGCGCAACTCGGCGGGACCGGCGGCGCTGGTCGTGCACGGCAGCGGCCTGCTGGACTCGCTGATGGAGCTCTTCGAGAGCGTGTGGCGCGAGGCGCTGCCGATCCGCCTCGTCCCCGGCGGCACGGCGCAGGAGGAATCGCCCGACGGGCCGGACGCGATGGACCTGCGGATCCTCTCGCTCCTGCTGGCCGGGCTCACCGACGCCAGCGTCGCCAAGCAGCTCGACCTCGGCCTGCGCACGGTCCAGCGCCGCGTCAAGCGGCTGATGGAGATCGCCGATGTCACCACCCGCCTCCAACTGGGCTGGCACGCCTACGAACGCGGCTGGGTCGCCCGCACCTCCGGCTGACGGCCGCGCGGATCGTCGCCTTCTCCCCGCGGAATCGTCCGGGATCCGTAACAGGCGGATCCCGCACGGCCCGGACTCCGTCCTCCCCTGTGCACGAGCACGACGGCACGGACGACACAGGGAGTGGAGCGGACATGGTGTGGAGCGGGATACGGGGGACGAACGGGCGCCTGCTGGCGGCGGCGGTCGGCGTCGTCTCCGTGACGGCGGCGGTGTCGGCGTGGACCGCCGCCCAGGCGGGGCCCGCCGGTGACCGGGCTGCGGCCGCGACCCGCCCGACCGCGAAGCCCTCCGCGACCGCCGCGCCCCCGGCCAGGCCCCGCCCCATACCGGGGCAGACCTCCGTCCCGGATCCGCAACTCCCCGCCCCGCGCGTCAACATGGACATCGTGCACGCCTCGGACAAGGGCCCCCGCGGGGTGAACATCACCATCGACGACGGTCCCGACCCCACCTGGACCCCGCAGGTTCTCCAGGTACTGAAGGACAACGGCGTGAAGGCGACCTTCTGCATGGTCGGCACGCAGGCCCAGGCGCATCCCGATCTGGTGAAGGCCGTGGTCGCCGCCGGGCACCGGCTGTGCGACCACTCCGTCTCCCACGACACGACGATGAACACCAAGTCGCGGACCTATCAGGCCAAGGAGATCCTCGACGCCGAGCGCATGATCACCGAGGCCTCGGGCGGCGTCGCACCGCTCTACTACCGCGCCCCGGGCGGCGCCTTCACCCCGTACAGCCGTCAGCTCGCCGCGTCCCGCGGAATGCGCCCGCTGGGCTGGAACGTGGACTCCGAGGACTTCAAGCAGCCCGGCACGGCGGCGCTCGTGGGCACCGTCAAGAACGAGATAGCCAACGGCCCGACCGTGCTCTTCCACGACGCGGGCGGTGACCGCGGCCAGACCGTGGAGGCGCTGCGCCAGGTCCTGCCGTGGCTGAAGCAGCAGGGGTACGCCTTCGGCTTCCCGGTGCGCTGACATACCGTCATATCGTTGGCGGGGCCTGCGAGCTGGGGCGGAGGACACTCGGCCCTCCCAGGGGGAGGGCTAGGCTGGTGCCGTCCCGAGAGGAGCCTTCGTTGCCCGACCAGATCTCCACGCCGCGCCCCACGCTGGAAGCCGTCGCCGAACGCGCCGGCGTCTCGCGGGCCACGGTCTCGCGCGTGGTGAACGGCGGGAACGGGGTGCGAGAGGTCCTGGTCGAGAGGGTCCGCCGCGCCGTCGAGGAATTGGGGTACGTGCCCAACCAGGCAGCCCGTTCCCTGGTCACCCGGCGGACGGGGGCGGTCGCCGTCATCGTGGCCGAACCGGAGACCCGGGTCTTCGCCGACCCCTTCTTCGCCGAGCAGTTGCTCGGCATCAGCCGGGAACTGGCCGTCCACGACTCGCAGCTCGTCCTGCTGCTGGTGGAGGGCACGGCCGACTACGAGCGGGTCGGCCGCTACCTGTCGGGCGGTCACGTCGACGGCGCGCTGGTCTTCTCCCTGCACGCCGAGGACCCGCTGCCGGGCATCATCCACCGGATCGGCCTGCCCACCGTCTTCGGCGGCCGCCCCGGCTGGCCGGGGGCGGACGGCGACAGCGGGATACTGTACGTCGACTCCGACAACCGAGGCGGCGCGCGGGAGGCCGTGCGCCATCTGGTCTCGCTGGGGCGCGCGCGCATCGCGACCATCACCGGACCGCTCGACCAGACCGCGTCCGTCGACCGCCTCGACGGCTACCGCGACGTGCTGCCGGCCGCCGACCCGCACCTGGTCGCGGTGGGCGACTTCTCGGCGGGCGGCGGCGGGCGGGCCATGGCCGAACTCCTGGAACGTGCCCCGGCCCTGGACGCCGTCTTCGTCGCCTCCGACCTCATGGCCACCGGCGCGCTGCGCGTGCTGCGCGACCACGGCCGCCGGGTGCCGGAGGACGTGGCGGTCGTCGGCTTCGACGACATGGCCTCGGTGGCCGCGCTCGCCGACCCCCCTTTGACCACGGTCCGCCAGGAGATCGAGGAGATGGGCCGGCTGATGGTGCGGCTGCTGCTGCACGGCCTGGTCCGGCACCCCGAAGCGGGCAACGGCGGCCGGCCGCCCTCCTCCGTCGTCACGCCGACCCGGCTGGTGCGGCGGGCCACCGCCTGACCCGCCGCACCCGCCGGACCGGGCTCAGAACTCCCCCTGCTCCTTCATCACACGGCGCGCCTGGGCGAAGAGCATGCCCACGTTGACCGAGCGACGGCAGACGACGACCGCGACGACGTCCTCGCTGGTCGTGTTGCGCAGGAACAGGTGCGTGAGGTTCTCGCTGTTGACGAGGATCTCCTGGAAGTAGTGCTGGTCGGTGGTGACCCCGCGGCGCTCCTTGAAGACGTCCTCGATCATCACCACCGTACGGCCCTGGAACAGGTCGAGGGTCGCGGCGGCCAGCAGGTCCAGTACCTCCGGGGGATGGCTGTCGACGGTGTCGACGGACAGCAGCATGCCGGTCGCCATGTCGACCACGCCGGCGGCGAGGCACTCGGGAACCTCCTGCCGCAGGCTCTTCACCAGCATCATGATCTGATCGGCCATGTTGGTGGCCGGGCGCTTTCCGGTGGTGCTCACAGCACTCCTTCTTCGGGGGTCATCCGAGGACTCCCTCGGGGTCGGGCGCGGGCTCGACGGCGGACTCGGGGGCTGGTTCGGTGTGCAGGAGGATCGCCGCGATCCGCTCGACGGCGGTCCGGGCCTCCAGGTGGAGCTGGGGGACGTTCATCCCCTCGTCGCCCACGACGATCAGCAGGGCGGTGTCGTCCACCGCGTAAACGGCCGTGTAGCCACCGCTGCTGCTGGTCACGGTCCTGCGCAGGGAGCCGCGCAGGGCCGCGGACGCGATCCGCTGGGACAGCCCGAGACTGGCGGCGGCCAGCGCGGCCAGGCCGTTGGGGTCGATGGCGTCCTCGGTGTCGGCGGCGATCAGCAGACCGTCGACGGCCGCCACGACGGTGTCGGTGATGCCGACCACCTGGTCCCGCAGAGCACGCATCTCGGCGACCAGGGCGTCATGATTCATGCACGTGCACCTCTTTGAATTCGTTGCGGAATGGATGATGTGCCGTCAGTGCCGGGTGAATTGACGTCAGGGGGAATCCGGCCGGCCCCGTCCGCGCGGCCGGAGAAATCCCTTCCAGCCCGACGGCGGGCGGGAGGCCTCCAGCGCCTCGTGGATGCCACTGGCACCGGGGAGGCGGCGCGGCAGTCCCTCCTCGGTGACGGCCGACGGCCCGGGGCCGGGACCGCACGCGGCCGGGGGCCCCGGCGGATACGGCGGCGGGGGCGGGGACGGATCGAAGTCGGGAGCGGGGTCCTGGGCGGGAACGGGGTCCGCGTCGGGGTCCGGTTCCCGGAGGCCGTCGGTTCCGGGGGCGGGCACGGGCGCGAAAGGCCGGGGAACGGGCACGGCAGGAGGCACCGGCGCGGACACGGTCTCCACCAGGCCCTCCGCGAGCATCCGGGAGACCTCGACCGTGACGGTCCAGACCCCCCGGCCCAGCTGGAAGGCGATGTCCCTGGGGCTGCGGCGGCCGTTGGCGTACTCCAGGATGTCCCGCCGGGCGGCGGGCAGCGTCTCGTCGTTCCCGGCGCCGACGAGGGCGATCACCCGGTCGCGGTCCGGCGAGACCTGGCGGGGCAGGGCTGCCAGCGCCGCGATCCGGCGGCCCGCCTCGACCAGCAGTTCCTCGGGTTCGACGCCGCGTCCGACGGCCGGCACGAGGGCGGGCACCGGGCCCTCGGGCCGCACCGGGTCGAGGACGCAGTTCTCCAGCCGGCCGGCCAGGACGGCGAAGACCGCGTCCTGGGCGGCCATCATGTGGATCACCTGGAACTCGGCGTTCCCCAGCCGTCCGGCGCCGGCGAACGCGACTCCGGGCCAGGCGCCGGTGGCCGCCGCGTCGTGCGCGGCGCCCCATTCGGCCTCGTCGATGCGCCCGGAACGCAGCAGCAGCGTGCCCACCCCTGGAGAGCCGGGGCTCTCCACGGCGACGACCGCGCCGCCGAGCAGATGGAAGGCGCCGCCGGGGCTCCCCTGCACTCTCAGCACGCCGCTGACCCCCTCGTCCCGGCATCTGGCCAGCGCACGGCCGAGCAGATCATGGGCGGCATTCCGGGTGGGCACGGAACCGGACGGTGCCGAGGTCATCGCTCCCCTTGCTGCGCGCATGCGGGCATTCCGACAGGGCGCCGAAATGCCGTACACGTGCACGATCAATCGCGCCTGGGGGTAATTCCTATCAGCGCCCGGCGGGACCCCTCGGGGATTCCCAGGAGATGGCCGCGGAAGAGTATTTGAGTATTTTCGCTGCCACTATCGTGCGCATCCGCGACCGTTCCTGTGGCATGTGCGCGGCGCGGCCCTCCCCCGGCCCGGGATGTCAAGGTGCCTGTGAGTTCTGTGAGTTGACCCGCATCGCGTGTGGGGAGGTCCGGTCACGGGAAGGTCACGGGCAGACAGCGAAGGCAAAGGCGCGGTAAACGCGTCCCGAACGGGCTGGAGGAGCCATGGTCTACTCGATCGTCCTCGGCGTCGTGATCGTCGCGCTCGGGCTCGGCAGCATCGTCTACACCTTCTGGCACGAGGGCAGTCCGCTGACCCTGCGCCGCCGGCACCGGCACAACGGCGCCGGATGACCGCCGGCCCGGCTCCCCCTGGGGAACCGGGCCGGGTACCGGCGCACCGGGCTCCGCGCACGACCGTCAGTACACCTTGCGGTGCCCGCCGCCGCGCTTGCGTTCGTACATCTCCCGTCCCGCCGCGGAGCGTTGCTTCCATTCGCGGCGCATCTCCGCCCGCAGCCGGGCGTCGGTGCGGGAGGCGATCCACGCGTTCTCGCGCAGCAGCTTGCGGTAGCTGTCCAGCCGCCGGTACGCCAGCAAGCCGTCCTCCAGCGCCGCGAGGACCGCGCAGCCCGGTTCCGCGGTGTGCGAGCAGTCCTGGAAGCGGCACTGCCCGGCCAGGTCCTCGATGTCGGAGAAGGCCTGGGTGAGTCCGGCGTCGGCGTCCCACAGACCGACCCCGCGCAGTCCCGGGGTGTCGATGACCACCCCGCCCCCGGGCAGCGGCAGCAGGTCGCGGGTGGTCGTGGTGTGCCGCCCCTTGCCGTCGCTGTCGCGGATGGCCTGCACCTCCTGGGCCTCGCGGCCCAGCAGCGCGTTGGTCAGCGTGGACTTGCCCGCGCCCGACTGCCCGAGCAGCACGGACGTGGCGCCGGACAGCGCCCGCGCCAGCTCCGCGACGCCGTCGCCGGTCGCGGCGCTCACGACGCGCACGTCCACTCCCGGCGCGGCGGACCTGGCGTCGGCCAGCAGATAGGTGGTGTCGGGGACGAGGTCGGCCTTGGTGAGGACGACCATCGGCTGCGCGCCGCTGGTCCACGCCAGCGACACGAAGCGCTCCAGCCGGCCGAGGTCCAGTTCCGCCGCGATCGACACCGCGATCACCGCGAAGTCGACGTTGGCGGCCAGGACCTGGCCCTCGGACCTCTTGGAGGAGGTGGAGCGGACGAAGGTGGTACGGCGCGGCAGCAGGGCCCGTACCGCCGGTCCGGTGACCGGAGCGGTGTCGACGGCGGCCCAGTCGCCGGTGCAGGCGACCCGCATCGGGTCGCGGGTGAAGACGTCCTCGGTGTCGGCGCGCACGGTCCGCGTGCCGTGCGTGCCGCCGGTGCCCGCGGGGACGACGACGTCGCACAGTCCGCGGTCGACGCGCACCACGCGACCGGGGACCAGGCCCCGTTCCGCGTACGCCGCGAAGGCGGAGTCGAGCAGGGAGTCCCAGCCGTAGGCGGCGAGCGCGGAGTACGGCTGCGGGACGGTTCCGTTCTTCAACGGGGAAAGCCCTTCGGGAGGGCGGTCGCACGCGGCGCCGCGCCGTCAGGGCGTACGGGACGCCGGGACGGGCAGGGTCAGCCGGGGACCGCCGAGGTGGTGGGGGTGACGCTCTTCTGGATGCGGGCAGTGCCCGGCACAGTGACAGTCATCGCTCCAACACCTCCTCGATCGCTCGCGGTCCGACGGCGAAACCATAGCCCGGCCCCCCGACAGGCACGCAACTCCTTTTCCGGGGGCCGCTCAGACCGTCTCGGCGTAGCGCTCCCCCGCGTACGCCCGCAGGACCGGGACGACCGCCTCCGCGCCGCCGGGCAGGCGGTCCAGCCGGACCAGCGCGAAGGCCTGGTGGCCGTCGACCAGGTACGTGGGGTTGGCGCCCGGCGTGGTGCCCGGCAGCGGCCACACCACGAGCCAGGGCCGCTTGTCGCTGGTCGCCTCCGATTTGCCGACGGTGACGGCCGCGATTTCCGGCCAGGGGAAGTGCTGTTCGTCCTCGGTGACCTCGCGCATGCTGATCCCGTTGGGGCCGATCCGCAGCCGCAGCGGCTTCCGCCAGCGGCGGTAGGAGCGGAAGGTGAGGTAGGAGCAGCCCATGGCGCCCAGCGGCCCGAACGCGCCGAAGGCCTCCGGGCCCATGAAGTCGCCGTTGATCAGTTGCCAGAACGAGTAGGCGCAGATCACGGCAGCCGCCGCCCAGATCAGCGCCCAGATGCCGGACCGCTGTGCGTCGACGAAGACGCGTTCCCCTCCCGGCACGCTCAGTTCGGGCCCCGACACGCTCACCGGGATCGGCGGGCGCACCGCGCGCGGCGCCGTCTCGAAACGGTCGCCGGCGTTCGCGGCGAGGGCGTTCGACATCTCGGCGACGGACTGGTCCAGGTCCTCGCAGTCCAGGAGGGTGTAGCGGCTCCGGCCGTCCCAGGTGCGGTCGGCCCTGCGCGGCAGCGTCACGCCGGACACCGTCCACAGCGTCAGCCGCGGCTTCGGCGGCGTCAGATTCTCGCTGTCCTCACCGGTGCTGGGGAGGTGCCACAGGGAGACGGCGTCGATCTGCTCCCACGCGACCTCCGCGTCGTGCAGCGTGATCCCGAACCCGTCGATCCGCAGCCGGAACGGCCGATCCGCCTTGCGCAGGTCCTGCCAGCCCCGGTACGTCGCCACCAGCGACAGGAACATGAGGATCAGCGGCACCTGGACACTGCCGGCGCCCCCCACGGCGACGACCAGCCAGACCAGGGCTCCCGCCGTCACGACGGCCCCTCCCGTGACCCACCGCCGGCCGCGTCGTCTCAGCGTCCGCTCAACCGTGAATTCCACTGCTCCGTACCCCCCTTTTGTCATCCCCGCCCAGCACTCATCATGCGGCTCGGCCGACCCGGCTCCCAGCCCCTCCGGCGCGGTGGTTGCCCAACCGTGACGCCAGTGGGACAACACCGCCCGGGGGCCGCCCGGCCGCCCCCGGCCGTTCACCCGCGCGCCCCCGACCGGTGGGTTTCCCCGGAACCGGGCGCACGGTCGTCCGGGCGTCTTCCCGGTGCGGCGGTGCGGTCCCACCATGGCGTCATGACCGATGTCTGGGACGCGATGAGCGCGGTGGGCACATGCGGGGCAACCGTCGTCGCACTGGCGATCGCCCTCCGCGACGCCGGCCGCAGCCGCCGGCTGGAGCGCGAGCGGTCGCTGCTGGAGGCCGACCGGCACAAGGAGAAGGCCCGCACCGTGGTGTCGGAGGTGGCATCGGACCTGCGGACTGTGGTCGTTCACAACTTCGGCGGCCATCCCGCGCTGAACGTGGAGGTGCTCGGCGTCCACATCACCGTCACACGGGAGAACGGCGACCAGGAGCGCCTCTGGTGCCCCCGTTCCGAGAGCGAACCATTCGGCTGGCAGGTGCTCGCGCCCGGGGCGTCGGCGCGGGCCGGCGCGGACATCAGGGGGCTCGTGCGCGTGGCGCCCGGGCCGGAGGGTCCACGAGGTCATGCCAAGACCGTGCGCACGGACATCGACGGCCGGGTCCGGAGGCGCGTCGGGGACCGGCAGCCCGAGCGGGTCACGGATGCGGCACGGCAGGTGCCGGGGGCCGTGGGGTACCGGGGGGGCGCAGACGTCCGATTCGTTCAAGACCGCGCGCGGGAGGGCTGCGTACGGTGGCGGCATGACAGTGCGTATCGGATTGATCGAGATCGTGGTGGCCGACATGGGGGCGTCGCTGGCGTTCTACCGGCGCCTGGGACTGGAGATCGCGGAGGGGGTGGAGGGGGAGCCGCACGTGGAGGCCGAGTTGCCGGGGGGCTTGCGGATGGCCTGGGACACCCGGGAGACGGTGCGGTCCTTCGACCCGGCGTGGACGCCGCCGGGGCCCGGCGGCCACGGCACGGCGCTGGCGTTCGCCTGCGACGACCCGGCAGAGGTGGACGCGGTGTTCGCGGAGCTGACGGCGGCCGGGTACGAGGGGCACCTGAAGCCCTTCGACGCGGTGTGGGGCATGCGGTACGCCACCGTGCGCGACCCGGACGGCAACGCGGTGGACCTGTACGCGCTGCTGTCCTAGGGGTGTTGCGAAGGCACCGCCCCCCCACTGCCTTCCGGGTGCGGTGCGGTCGGCGTGGTCGGGCTCCTCGGGCGATGCGACGCCCCCGGGCCGAAGACCCGGGGGCGTGCCGTGCCTGGGGACACCTCCCAGCGGCGCCAGGAGCCGGTGAGGGCGCGCACGTCCCGGGCGAGGTGAGCCTGGTCCGCGTACCCGGCACGCCCGGCGAGTTCGGCGAAGGACAGGCCGCCGCGGGCCGGCCGCAAGGCACGCTGAAGGCGCAGGACATCGGGGCCGTAGCCGAAGGCCCTCCCGGCGGAGCCGGGGACACGCCCTCGGGGTTACGGCCCCAGGAGCCGGCGGAGCGGCACGCCGGCGAGGGCGCGCACGTCCCGCGCGAGGTGAGCCTGGTCCGCGTACCCGGCGCGCCCGGCGAGTTCGGCGAACGGCAGGCCGCCGCGGGCCAGCCGCAGGGCACGCTGAAGGCGCAGGATCCGGGCGAGGGTCTTGGGGCCGTAGCCGAAGGCGTCGAGGCAGCGGCGGTGCAGTTGGCGCTCGCTGACGCCGAGGTCCGCGGCGACGTCAGCCACGCGCGCGCCGGCGGCCAGGCCCGCGGCGGTCTCCGCGGCGTAGCGGACGGGGGGCCGCGGCGGGCGGCCGAGGACGGCGGCCTCCAGGGCGGCGCCGGGGTCGGCGGCGGACGCCACGCGCTCGGTCAGGCGGCGTGCCTCGGCGCCGGGCCAGAGCGCGTCCAGCGGCACGCGGCGGTCCCGCAGTTCGTGCGCGGCGACCGCGAGCACGGCCGGGCCGGTCCCGGGCGCGAAGCGCAGCCCCGCGTAACGGGTGCCGGGCGGGCTCGCGGTGAGATGGGCGCGGGTGTCGGGCCCCGCGGCGAAGAGCCCGGTGCCCTCGCCCCAGATGAGGTCGACGCAGCCGTCGGGCAGCACCCGGGCCGCCTCGGCGCCCGCTGTCCTGGTCCACAGCACGGCGCCATGGACGACAGAGGCGCGTTCCCGGTACATGCCCCCAGGATGGCACCGTCCTGCGACAGCGGGCTCACTCCGCCGGCGGCGGCCCGCTCTTCCCGCGGAGGCGGCGGCCGCGCAGCCGGCCCCTGACGTCGTCGGGCGGCAGGAAGCCCGCCCAGCGCTCGGGGAATTCGGCGGGCGGGTCCTCGGGGCCCACCTCGTCGTCGGGGGCGTCGTCGAAGGCGGCCCGGCGCGCGGCGGCCTCGGCCAGCCGGTCGGCGGCCTGGAGCTGGCGCACCCGGGCGTTCTTCTCGCGGGCCGCGGCGGTCTCGATGGACGGCCAGACCCGGTCGATCGCGGCATTGACGGCCGCGCCGACCAGTACCGCGAAGGCGGAGACGAAGATCCACAACAGGACGGCGACGGGCGCGGCCAGGGATCCGTAGATGGTCGGTCCCTCGACGGTGTGGGTGAGGTAGATGCGCAGCAGGAAGCTGCCCAGGACCCACATCAGCAGGGCGACGGCGGCTCCGGGCATGTCCTCGTACCAGGGCGACCGCACCGGCACGGACACGTGGTAGAGCGTGGTGAGGAAGGTGATCGACAGCAGCAGCACCACGGGCCAGTACAGGATGCGGATGACCCACTCGCTCCACGGCAGGAACGACACGACCGCGTCCGGCCCGACGACCAGCAGCGGCATCACGACGGCGCCGATGACCAGGGCGACCACGTAGAGGAGCAGGGCCAGCAGCCGGGTCTTGACGATGCCCCGTATGCCCTCCAGCCCGTACATGATCGTGATGGTGTCGACGAAGACGTTCAGGGCCCGCGAGCCCGACCACAGGGCGATGACGAAGCCGATGGAGATCACGTCGGGCCGGCCGCCGCCGAAGACGTCGTCGACCAGCGGCCGCATCAACTGGTCGACGCCCTTGTCCGACAGGACGGTGGCCGCCGCGGTGAGGATGTTGCGGCGGATGTTGTCGATGGTGTCGGTGCCGATGACCTCGTCCACGTAGCCGATGGCACCGACGAGGCCGAGCAGCAGGGGCGGCAGGGACAGCAGCACGAAGAAGGCGGCCTCGGCGGCGAGACCCGTGACGCGGTACTCCAGGCAGGAGTTGACCGTGTCCTTGAGCAGCAGCCATCCGACCTTGCGTTTGGAGACGTTCCGGTAGAGGGACCGCGCCTGGAGAAGCCGGCCTTTCCGGGGCCGCTCGGGTGTTTCGTCTGCTGCCTGCACGCGCCTACGGTAGCTGTCATGAGCGCCCCTACACACACCGTGACCAACCAGCCCCCGCCGCTGGTCGGGTATGACGTGTACGCCGCCGACGACGCCCTCGTGGAGGGGGTCGCCCGGCACGCCGCGCCCGAGCGCCGGCAGGAGATCGACGTGGAGCTGGGCGAGATCGGCCGGTCGGCCGGCTCGGTCCAGGCACAGGCGTGGGGGCAGGAGGCGAACACGCACTCCCCCGTGCTGCGCACCCATGACCGCTACGGCCACCGCCTCGACGAGGTGGAGTTCCATCCGTCCTACCACCGGCTGCTGGGCCGGGCGGTCTCGTCGGGACTGACCGACGCCTGGTCGCGCCCCGACGGCCACCTGCGGCGCGCGGCGGGCTTCCTGGTGTGGTCGCAGGTCGAGCAGGGGCACGGCTGCCCGGTCTCGATGACGCACGCCGCGGTGCCCGCCCTGCGGGCCGATCCGCAGCTGGCGGCGGAGTGGGAGCCGCGGCTGGGGTCGCGGGTCTACGACCCGCGGCTGGTGGCGCCGGGGCAGAAGCCGGGCGCGCTGTTCGGGATGGGCATGACCGAGAAGCAAGGCGGCTCGGACGTGCGCGCGAACACCACGCGGGCGGAGCCGCTCGCGGAGGAGGGCGCGTATCTGCTCACCGGGCACAAGTGGTTCTGCTCGGCGCCGATGTCGGACGGCTTCCTGGTGCTCGCGCAGGCGACGGGGCCGGCCGGCGGCGGCCTGACCTGCTTCCTGCTGCCGCGCGTCCTGCCGGACGGCACCCGCAACGTGTTCCGCATCCAGCGGCTGAAGGACAAGCTGGGCAACCGCTCCAACGCCTCGTCCGAGGTCGAGTTCGACGGCACCTGGGCGCGCCGGGTCGGCGAGGAGGGGCGGGGGGTGGCGACCATCATCGAGATGGTGGCGGCCACCCGGCTGGACTGCGCGACCGGTTCGGCGGCGGTCATGCGGCAGGCGGTGGCGCAGGCGGTCCACCACACCGCGCACCGCAGCGCCTTCGGCGGCCCGTTGATCGACAAGCCGCTGATGCGCAACGTCCTGGCCGACATGGCGCTGGAGTCGGAGGCGGCGACCACAACCGTGCTGCGGCTCGCGGCGGCGTACGACGCGGACACCGAGCAGGAGCGGCACTTCCGGCGGCTGGCGGTGGCGGTGTCCAAGTTCTGGATCACCAAGCGCACTCCCGCGGTGGCGGCCGAGGCGCTGGAGTGCCTGGGCGGCAACGGCTATGTGGAGGAGTCGGGCATGCCGCGGCTGTTCCGCGAGTCGCCGCTGAACTCGGTGTGGGAGGGCTCCGGCAACGTCCAGGCGCTGGACGTGCTGCGGGCGCTGCAGCGCGAGCCGCAGGCGCTGAACGCGTTCCTCGGGGAGATCGGCCTGGCGCGCGGCGCGGACCACCGGCTGGACGGGGCGATCAAGTCGCTGCTGACCGAACTCGCCGACCTGGAGGGCATCGAGGCGCGTGCGCGGCGGGTCGTGGAGCGGATGGCGCTGGTGCTGCAGGGGTCGCTGCTGGTGCGCTTCGCGCCGGCGGAGGTGTCGGACGCCTTCTGCGCCTCCCGGCTCGGCGGCGACTGGGGGGCCACCTTCGGCACGCTGCCGCGCGGGCTGGACCTGGAGGCCGTGGTGGAGCGGGCGCGCCCGGTGGCGTGAAGCGTCGGCGCGACGGCGGTCCCCCGTGCCCCCGAGGAAGGACCGGGATCACCGGAGAAACGATCCGCCGCCGCGCCGCGCGGAAGGTGGTGCCGCGCCGACTCGGCACCACCCCCGGTCTCCAACCCCACCGTCGCACGGATGGTGTTCCGTACGAGTAGCGTGATGCGCCGTCACTGTCCGTCGGGGGCGTGCATATTCGCAACCGTTGCAGACCGTTGCAAGCTATTGGCCGGATATGCCGCCGGAACCCGCTCCGCGGCGGCACCATATGCACAGGGTGTGGTCGCCAATGCGCCGTCGCGATCACTGCCGGGCGCACAGCGCAGACCAGCGCACACGCACGCGGGGAGAACCATGAGCCAGGTTCCGTTCGACTCCCGGTCGTTGTCGGCACAGTCGGCCCAGGAGACACGCCGCTCGGCACGCCTGCTGGGCGGGATGAGGGAGGCCGCACTCGGCGGTGGCGGCAAGGCCGCCGCGACGGTCCCCCGGCCGATCATCCAGGACTCCTGGCGGCGCGCCCTGGACCTCGGCGTCGACCCCGACAACGGCAGCCACAACGCGATGCTGACGGCGGACGAGATCGAGCAGCGCCGGCGCCGCACCCCGCTGGTCGAGGTGATGCCCGCCCTGCGCGACGGGCTGGTCTCGGTGGCCGACGAGGCCCGGCACATCATGGTCGTCACCGATCCCGAGGGACGGGTGCTGTGGCGCGACGGCAGTGTCGCCGTCCGCAAGAGCGCGGACCGGCTGGGCTTCGCCGAGGGCGCCTCGTGGGCCGAGGACACCGTCGGCACCAACGCGATCGGCACCGCCCTGGTCGCCGGGCGCCCCGTCCAGGTGCACCAGGCCGAGCACTTCGTGCGGGAGCTGCACCAGTGGACGTGCGCGGCGGCACCGCTGCACGACCCGCGCGACGGACGGCTGCTCGGCGCGGTCGACGTCAGCGGGCCGGCCGCCACCGTGCACCCGGCGATGCTGTCGCTGGTCACGGCGGTCACCAAGGTCGCCGAGGGCGAACTGCGCTCCCGCCACTGGGCGGCCGTCGGCCGGCTGCGCTCGGTCGCGGCCCCGCTGCTGGCCCGGATGTCCGGCCGGGCGGCGGTCGTCGACCCCAACGGCTGGACCGCCGCCGTCACCGGCATGCCGGCGGTCGAGCGCATCACCCTGCCCGCCGCGCCGGCCGCCGGGCCCACCTGGGTGCCCTCGCTCGGGCTGTGCACACTGGAACCGCTGCCCGGCGGCTGGCTGGTGCGGGTCCGCGACGAGCGGGAGGAGCGGACGCCCGCGGGCCGGGTCGTGCTCGACGTGAGCCGCCCGCGCACCTGGAACGTCACGGTCTCCGGCGGAGCGGGCGCCTGGTCGCAGGAGCTCAGCCCGCGCCATGCCGAGCTGCTGTTCGTCCTCGCCCTGCACCGGGCCGGGCGCAGTGCCGCCGAACTGGCGGACGACCTGTTCGGCGACCCCACCCGTACGGTCACCGTCCGCGCGGAGATGTCCCGGCTGCGCCGTACGCTCTCCGGCGTCCTCGACCACCGGCCGTACCGTTTCGCCGACGGCGTCGAGGTCGAACTCCTGCGTCCGGCGCGGCCCGCGGACCTGCTGCCGCACTCGACGGCCCCGGCGGTCCGCAGGGCGCGTTCCGCGTGACCGCGGGGCGACCGGCCCGTCCGGCCCGTCCGACAAGGAACCGCCCCGTGGATTCGGCCCCATGCGAACGAAAGGATCCACTGCCCGCGGCCGGCGCGAGGTCCCGGCGCCGCGTACGCGCCCCGGCACCCGGGGCACGCTCCGCGTGAGCGCGGGAACGTACGCCTGCTCCCATGCCGCGCGTGACCGCGGGGCACCCCGCCGCAGGGTCCGCCGGCGTGGTTGGCTGGGCCCCATGAGCAACACCGTCACCGTGACCACCTGGTCGCTGGAGCAGACCTCGCCGGCCGATCTGCGGCCGTCGGCGCCCGCCATGGAGCCCGATCCCGCGGCCGGCGGGGTCAGGATCGTCCGGGCCGAGGTGCCCTCCCCGGAGTTCAGCCGCTTCCTGTACGCCTCGGTCGGCGCGGACTGCGCGTGGACCGACCGGCTGCCGTGGACGTACGAGCAGTGGCGCGCCTGCCTGGACCGCCCCGGCACGGAGACCTGGGTGGCCTGGGACCAGGGCACGCCCGCCGGCTACATCGAGCTCGACGCGCAGGACGAGGGCCAGGTCGAGATCGCGTACTTCGGGTTGCTGCCCGCCTTCCGGGGACGCCGGATCGGCGGGCAACTGCTCTCGTTCGGGATCGCGCGCGCCTGGGACCTTGCGGAGCGCTGGCCGGAGCGGACGCCGACGAAGCGGGTGTGGGTGCACACCTGCAGCCTGGACGGGCCGCACGCGCTGGCCAACTACGAGAGGCGCGGCTTCCGCATCTTCCGCACCGAGACGGGGGAAGAGGAGAAGAGGCCGATCGACGGCCCCTGGCCCGGGGCGCACTGAGCCCGCGGGCGGCGCGTGCGGCGTGGACGCGCCGTGAAAGGGGAGGTATGGACGTCGTCGGGGTCGGGGCGCTCAATCTGGACCTGATCACGGGGGCCTCCGCCGTGGGCGGCAGCCCGCTGCTGGCCCGGATCGACGCGTACACGGGGCTGCGCCCCCCGTTGGAGAGCGGTTCCGAGCGGCTGGTGGAGGAGCCGGCCGTGCGCGCCGCCCTGGAGTGCCTGCGCGCGGAGGGCGTGCCGCTCACACCCGAACTGGGCGGCTCGGCCTTCAACGCGCTGCACGCCCTCGCCCGGCTCGGCCGGGGCCTGCGGCTGGGGTACGTGAGCGTCGCGGGCAGCAGCCCGCTGGAGGCGGTCGATCCGCTGGCCGTGCTCGACGGGCTCGGCATCGACCGCTCCCTGGTGCTGCCGGACCCGGAGCGGCTGTGCGGGATCTGCCTGTCGGTGCACGACGGGGGCGAGCGCACCCTGCTCACCCACACCGGCGCCAACACCGGTATCGCCGGGCATGTGCGGCGGAACTTCGAGGAGATCGCCGGCACCCTGGCGGGGGCCCGGGTGGTGCACGTGACGTCCTTCCTGGACCCCGACGGGGGCGCGGCGCTGCGCCGGTTGCTCGACGCGGTCCGGGAACGGTCGCCGCGCACGATCGTCACCTTCGACCCGGGTCACGCGTGGTCCACCGCGCCGAGCGACGACGTGCTGGCGATGGCGGCGGCGAGCGACTACCTGCTGCTCAACGAGCGGGAGTTCACCGACCTGGCGCCGCTGCTGCCCGGGCTGCGCGGCACGGCGGTGGTGAAGTACCCGGACCGGGTGGAGGTACGCCGGCCGGGTTCGGTGGAGCGCTGGACCCACCGTCCGCTCCGGGACGGCGAGATCGAGGACGCGACGGGGGCGGGTGACGTCTTCGCTGCCGGGGTGCTCGCGGCCCTGGCCGCGAACCGCGCGCTGCTCGGCGCCGGGGTGCGGCTCGGCATGGCGCTGGCGGCCCACAAGCTGCGGCATGTCGGCGCCCGGGGGCACGACGGGTTCCGAGCGATCACGGGCGATTTCCTGAGGCATCCGAGCAGGGTGCGGTGATCCGTCCGCCGACGGCACCGCATCCGTATCACCATGCGAGATGATCGAGTCCAGATAGCGGATAATGGTGGACTGGCCCGAGACCCGCGTGACACGCTTTCGACATGTCGCGCTCCGGAATCGCCTTGGTAGGTCGGCTGCACGTCGACCTCGGACGCATGTCCAGCGCCATCTGTCGGGCCTACTGAGCCCGCACGCCGTCACGCCCCGGACTGACCCCGCCGTCCCCGACGTCGCGGACGCGCACCGACCCCCGCTTCCAGGACCGCCGCCGAGTGCGACGTGTTTCCGCAGGCCGCAGGGGTCCTTCGCCGTACGATCCCCACTTGCCGAACCTCCTCAGCCTGCCAGAAGGACTGCATCGCCATGGCTTCCACCCCCGATCAGCAGGGCGCCGCCGCACGCCGCAAGGTGAGCCGTCACCGCGGCGAGGGCCAGTGGGCGGTCGGCCACATGACGCCGCTCAACGCCAACGAGCAGTTCAAGCGCGACGACGACGGTCTCAATGTGCGGACGCGCATTGAGACGATCTACCAGTACCGCGGTTTCGACGCGATCGACGGGGCGGACCTGCGCGGCCGCATGCGCTGGTGGGGGCTGTACACCCAGCGCAAGCCCGGGATCGACGGCGGCAAGACCGCGATCCTGGAGCCGGAGGAGCTGGACGACAAGTACTTCATGCTGCGGGTCCGCGTCGACGGCGGCCGGCTCACCACCCAGCAGCTGCGGGTCATCGGCGAGGTCTCGCAGGAGTTCGCCCGCGGCACCGCCGACATCACCGACCGGCAGAACATCCAGCTGCACTGGATCCGCATCGAGGACGTGCCGGAGATCTGGCGCCGGCTGGAGGGCGTGGGGCTGTCCACCACCGAGGCGTGCGGCGACACCCCGCGCGTCATCCTCGGCTCGCCGGTGGCCGGCATCGCCGAGGACGAGATCATCGACGGCACGTGGGCCGTGGACGAGGCCCACCGCCGGATCATCGGCAACAAGGAGTTCTCCAACCTCCCCCGCAAGTTCAAGTCGGCGATCTCCGGCTCCCCGCTGCTGGACGTGGCCCACGAGATCAACGACGTCGCCTTCGTCGGGGTCCGCCACCCCGAGTACGGACCGGGCTTCGACGTGTGGGTCGGCGGCGGCCTGTCCACCAACCCCAGGATCGGCGTGCGGCTGGGCGCGTGGGTGCCGCTGGACGAGGTCCCGGACGTCTTCGAGGGCGTCATCTCGGTCTTCCGCGACTACGGCTACCGGCGGCTGCGCACCCGCGCCCGGCTGAAGTTCCTGGTCGCCGACTGGGGCGCGGAGAAGTTCCGGCAGGTGCTGGAGGACGAGTACCTGCTGCGCAAGCTGGCCGACGGCCCCGCGCCCGAGCAGCCCGTCGAGCAGTGGCGTGACCACGTCGGGGTGCACCGGCAGCGGGACGGCCGCTTCTACGTCGGCTTCGCGCCCCGGGTCGGCCGGGTCGACGGCACGACCCTCAGCAAGATCGCGGAGCTGGCCGAGGCGCACGGCTCCGGCCGGCTGCGCACCACCGTCGAGCAGAAGATGATCGTGCTCGACGTCGAGCAGGACCGTGTCGACTCCCTCGTCGCGGGCCTGGAGGCGCTGGACCTCCAGGTGCGGCCCTCGCCGTTCCGGCGCGGCACCATGGCGTGCACCGGCATCGAGTTCTGCAAGCTGGCCATCGTCGAGACCAAGGCGCGCGGCGCCTCCCTCATCGACGAACTGGAGCGCCGCCTGCCCGGGTTCGACGAACCGGTCACCATCAACGTCAACGGCTGCCCGAACGCCTGCGCCCGCATCCAGGTGGCGGACATCGGTCTCAAGGGCCAGCTGGTCCTGGACGACGAGGGCAACCAGGTCGAGGGCTTCCAGGTGCACCTGGGCGGCGCGCTGGGCCTGGAGGCCGGCTTCGGCCGCAAGGTCCGCGGCCTGAAGGTGACCTCGGAGGAACTGCCCGACTACGTGGAGCGCGTCCTGCGGCGCTTCCAGGCGGGGCGCACGGACGGCGAACGGTTCGCGCAGTGGGTCGCGCGCGCGTCGGAGGAGGACCTGTCGTGAGCGAGCGTGCCGCACCGTTCTACTGCCCGTACTGCGGGGACGAGGACCTGCACCCCGCGGAGCAGGGACACGGCGCCTGGGAGTGCCGCGCCTGCAACCGGGCCTTCCAGCTCAAGTTCCTCGGTCTGCTGGCCCGCGGCCTGCGGACCTCGGCCCCCGAGGGAGGCGGTTCGTGACCACCGCGCGGCAGCACTCCGCCGACGAGTTCCGACTGCTGGCCGAACGGGCGGGACGCGACCTGGAGGACGCCCCCGCCGAGGAGATCCTGCGCTGGGCGGCCGGCACCTTCGGGGCGCGCTTCTGCGTGACCTCGTCCATGGAGGACGCGGTCGTGGCGCACCTGGCCTCCCGCGTGGCGCCCGGTGTCGACGTGGTCTTCCTGGACACCGGCTACCACTTCCCCGAGACCATCGGCACCCGCGACGCCGTCGCCGCCGTGATGGACGTCAACGTCATCACGCTGACGCCCCGTCAGACCGTTGCCGAGCAGGACGCCGAGTACGGGCCGCGGCTGCACGACCGCGACCCCGACCTGTGCTGCGCGCTGCGGAAGGTGAAACCGCTGGAGCAGGGCCTGACGGCGTACGACGCGTGGGCGACGGGACTGCGCCGCGACGAGTCCCCGACCAGGGCGAACACCCCGGTCGTCGGGTGGGACGCCCGGCGCGGAAAGATCAAAGTTTCCCCCATCGCCCGCTGGACGCAAGACGACGTGGACTCCTATGTCGCCGATCACGGGGTACTCACGAATCCGTTGCTCATGGACGGCTACGCCTCGGTCGGCTGCGCCCCCTGCACCCGCCGGGTGCTGGAGGGCGAGGACGCCCGGGCCGGCCGGTGGGCGGGCCGGGCGAAGACCGAATGCGGTCTGCACGGCTGATGACGACGGAACGGACCTCCCGGGAGGGGCGGATGAGCGGGACGGACGCGGGCGCCACGGTGTGGCTCACCGGTCTGCCGAGTGCGGGCAAGACGACGATCGCCCGGTCGCTGGCGGCGCGGCTGCGCGGCGACGGGCACCGCGTGGAGGTACTGGACGGCGACGAGATCCGCGAGTTCCTCTCCGCGGGCCTCGGCTTCGGCCGCGAGGACCGGCACACCAATGTGCAGCGCATCGGCTTCGTCGCCGAACTGCTGGCCTCCCACGGGGTCACCGTGCTGGTCCCGGTCATCGCGCCGTACGCCGACAGCCGGGAGGCCGTCCGCAAGCGCCACGAGGCGCGCGGCACGACCTACCTGGAGGTGCACGTCGCCACCCCTGTGGAGGTCTGCTCCACGCGCGACGTGAAGGGCCTGTACGCCAAGCAGGCCGCGGGCGAGATATCCGGGCTGACCGGTGTCGACGACCCGTACGAGGCGCCCGGGAACCCCGACCTGCGGATCGAGACCCAGCACCACACCGTCGAGGACTCGGCGGCGCTCCTGGTGGCGCTGCTGGTGGAAAAGGGGCTGGCGTGAGCGGCGGCCCGTCTCGCGTCACTCGTCCGAAAGCTCACGAAGCTCGAGAAAGGGGCGCGGTGTGACCACGGTAGTCGCGATCGGCGAGAGCACGGAGAACCCCTTCGCGCTGTCGCACCTGGACGCGCTGGAGTCGGAGGCGGTGCACATCTTCCGCGAGGTGGCGGGGGAGTTCGAGCGCCCGGTGATCCTCTTCTCGGGCGGCAAGGACTCCATCGTCATGCTCCACCTGGCGCTGAAGGCGTTCGCCCCGGCGGGGGTGCCCTTCTCGCTGCTGCACGTCGACACCGGCCACAACTTCCCCGAGGTGCTGGATTACCGCGACCGCACGGTCGCCCGGCACGGGCTGCGGCTGCACGTCGCGTCCGTGCAGGACTACATCGACGACGGGCGGCTGCGCGAGCGCCCCGACGGCACCCGCAACCCGCTGCAGACCGTGCCGCTGACCGAGGCCATCCAGGAGCACCGCTTCGACGCGGTCTTCGGCGGCGGCCGCCGGGACGAGGAGAAGGCCCGCGCCAAGGAGCGCGTCTTCTCGCTGCGCGACGAGTTCTCGCAGTGGGACCCGCGCCGCCAGCGCCCGGAGCTGTGGCAGCTCTACAACGGCCGGCACGCCCCCGGCGAGCACGTGCGGGTCTTCCCGCTGTCCAACTGGACCGAGCTGGACGTGTGGCAGTACATCGCCCGCGAGGGCATCGAACTGCCGGAGATCTACTACGCCCACGAGCGCGAGGTGTTCCGCCGCGCCGGGATGTGGCTGACCGCCGGCGACTGGGGCGGCCCCAAGGACGGCGAGTCCGTGGAGACGCGGCTGATCCGCTACCGCACGGTCGGCGACATGTCCTGCACCGGCGCGGTGGACTCCGCCGCCGCCACCATCGACGCGGTGATCACCGAGATCGCCGCCTCCCGGCTCACCGAGCGCGGGGCCACCCGGGCCGACGACAAGCTCTCCGAGGCCGCGATGGAAGACCGCAAGCGCGAGGGGTACTTCTAGCCATGACCGCCGGCATCACCAGCGCCGAACATCTCGCGGCCACCTCGCTGCTGCGCTTCGCCACCGCGGGCTCCGTCGACGACGGCAAGTCCACCCTGGTCGGGCGGCTGCTGCACGACTCCAAGTCGGTACTCGCCGACCAACTGGAGGCCGTGGAGCTCGCCTCCGCCCGCCGCGGCCAGGACGCGCCCGACCTGGCACTGCTCACCGACGGCCTGCGGGCCGAGCGCGAGCAGGGCATCACCATCGACGTGGCCTACCGCTACTTCGCCACGCCCCGGCGCCGGTTCATCCTGGCCGACACCCCCGGGCACGTGCAGTACACGCGCAACATGGTCACCGGCGCCTCGACCGCCGAGCTGACCGTGATCCTGGTGGACGCGCGCAACGGCGTGGTCGAGCAGACCCGCCGGCACGCGGCCGTCGCGGCCCTGCTGCGCGTCCCGCACGTCGTGCTCGCCGTGAACAAGATGGACCTGGTGGACTGGTCGGAGCAGGTGTTCGCGGCCATCGCGGAGGAGTTCACCGCCTACGCCGCCTCGATCGGCGTCCCGGAGATCACCGCCATCCCGATCTCGGCGCTCACCGGGGACAACGTGGTGACCGCCTCGGCCGGCATGGACTGGTACGGCGGCCCGACGGTGCTGGAGCACCTGGAGACCGTCGCGGTCGGCACCGACCCGGCCGCGCACCCGGCGCGCTTCCCGGTCCAGTACGTCATCCGCCCGCAGACCGCCGAACACCCCGACTACCGCGGCTACGCCGGGCAGATCTCCTCCGGTGTACTGCGCGTCGGCGACCGGGTCACGGTGCTGCCGTCCGGTCTGACCAGCACGATCACCGGGATCGACGCCCTGGGCACCGCGGTCGGCGTGGCCTGGGCGCCGCAGTCGGTGACGCTGCTGCTCGGTGACGACCTCGACATCTCCCGCGGCGATCTGATCGCGCCGACCGCAGCCGCCCCCGCGACCACGCAGGACGTCGAGGCCACCGTGTGCCATCTGCACGAGCGCCCGCTGACGGTCGGGGCCCGCGTGCTGCTGAAGCACACCACGCGCACGGTCAAGGCGGTCGTCAAGCGGCTCCCGTACAAGATCGACCTGACCCACGGCCTGGAACACCGGGACGACCCGGGCGAGTTCGGCGTCAACGACATCGGCACGGTCGTGCTGCGCACCTCCGAGCCGCTGCCGCTGGACGCCTACGCGGACTCCCGGCTCACCGGCTCCTTCCTGCTGATCGACCCGGCGGACGGCACCACGCTGACCGCCGGCATGGCGGGCGAGGCCTTCGCGGCCCGTACCGCCCCGGCCGCGGGAGACGCGGCCACTGACGAGGGGTGGGACTTCTGATGGCAGGCCTCAGCGCCTTGGACGCGTTCTCCGGATTCGCCAAGGAGGGCGGCCGCGTCGGCAGCGGCTGTCTGGGCAGCGGCACGGGCGGTGTGACGCGATGTGCGCGCTGACACCCCCCGGGCACCGCACCACCCACCGCACCGCGGCCGCGCACGCGGCACGGCACCCCCGAGAACCAGACAGCCACTACTCCGGCGCGCCCTAGAGGGCGCGACCCGGAGCCTTCGAGAGGACCACCTCCCGTGACTGCCGATCGCACCACCGCCCCGAGAACGACCACCCGCCGCCGCATCGTCGCCGGCGCCGCCCTTCTGCCGCTGCTGGCCCTGGCCGCCTGCGGTTACGGCTCCGAGAAGAAGGACGACACCTCCAACGCGGCCGCGACCAGTGGCACCAGCGCCGGCGCCGACACCGGCAAGAAGCTGTCCGCCTCCACGGTGAAGATCGGCTACTTCGCGAACCTCACGCACGCCACCCCGCTGGTGGGCCTGAAGGAGGGCTTCTTCGCGCAGGAGCTCGGCTCCGGCACCACGATCAAGGAGTCGGTCTTCAACGCGGGCCCCGCCGAGATCGAGGCCCTCAACGCCGGTTCCATCGACATCGGCTGGATCGGCCCCTCCCCCGCCGTCAACGGCTGGACCAAGTCGGGCGGCAAGAGCCTGAAGATCATCTCCGGCTCGGCCTCCGGCGGCGTGAAGCTGGTCGTCAACCCCAAGAAGATCACGTCCCTGAAGGACGTCAAGGGCAAGCGGATCGCCACCCCGCAGCTCGGCAACACCCAGGACGTGGCCCTGCTCAACTGGATAGCCGGGCAGGGCTGGAAGGTCGACGCGACCAGCGGCAAGGGTGATGTCTCCGTCATCCGCACGGACAACAAGATCACCCCGGACGCCTACAAGTCCGGCTCCATCGACGGCGCCTGGGTCCCCGAGCCCACCGCGTCCAAGCTGGTCGCCGAGGGCGCCAAGGTGCTGCTGGACGAGAGCAGCCTGTGGAAGGACGGCAAGTTCGTCATCACGAACGTGATCGTCTCCCAGAAGTTCCTCAGCGAGCACCCGGACGTCGTCGAGGCCGTGCTGCGCGGCTCGGTGAAGACCAACGCGTGGATCACCGCGAACCCGGACAAGGCCAAGGCCGACGCCAACGCCCAGCTGGAGAAGCTGTCCGGCAAGCCGCTGCCGGCCGACGTCATCGACCCGGCGTGGAAGAGCATCCAGGTCACCGACGACCCGCTGGCGTCCACGCTGCAGAGCGAGGCCGACCACGCCGTCACAGCGGGCCTGCTGGAGAAGCCCGACCTGAAGGGCATCTACGACCTCACGATCCTCAACAAGATCCTCACCGCCGAGGGCAGGACCGAACTCGGCAACGCCGGTCTCGGCAGCTGACCCGCCCGCACGCCCAGCCCCCAGGAGGTGACGTTCCATGGCCACCGCACTCAGCACCCAGCCCGCCGTGACGGACGGGACGGCGTCCTACGCCGCCCGGCTCGCGCACGTCTCGAAGTCCTTCGGCCGCTCCGGCGCGCAGGCGCAGGTGCTGGACGACATCAGCATCGATGTCGCGCCCGGTGAGTTCGTCTGCCTCCTGGGGGCCTCCGGCTGCGGCAAGTCCACCCTGCTCAACCTGGTCGCCGGACTCGACCTGCCGTCCGCCGGGGAGATCGACACCCCCGGCGGGCGGCCGGCCCTGATGTTCCAGGAGCACGCCCTGTTCCCGTGGCTGACCGCGGGCAAGAACATCGAACTCGCCCTGCGCATGCGCGGGGTGCCGCGCGCCGAACGGCGGCCGGAGGCCGAACGGCTGCTGGAGCTGGTCCGCCTGGGCGGCTCGCACGGCAAGCGGGTGCACGAACTCTCCGGCGGCATGCGGCAGCGCGTCGCGCTCGCCCGCGCCCTGGCGCAGGACAGCCAACTGCTGCTGATGGACGAGCCGTTCGCGGCCCTGGACGCCATCACCAGGGACGTCCTGCACGAGGAGCTCACCCGCATCTGGGCGGAGAACTCGCTGTCCGTGCTCTTCGTGACCCACAACGTGCGGGAGGCAGTACGGCTCGCGCAGCGCGTCGTGCTGATGTCGTCGCGGCCCGGCAGGATCGCCCGCGAGTGGCGGATCGACATCCCGCAGCCCCGCCGCATCGAGGACGCCGCCGTCGCCGAACTGTCCGTCGAGATCACCGAGCACCTCCGTGGGGAGATCCGCCGTCATGGCCAGCACTGAGACCAAGGCAGACAGCTCCGCCGGCGCGGCCGGGTCCGCGACGGACCTGGCGGGCCTCGGGGCCGGCCTGGACGCCCTGGAGACACCCTCCGAGCCCCGGGTCCCGCTCGGCCGCCTCCTGCGCGAGAAGGCCCTGCCGCCCGTGCTGGCCGTGGCGCTGGTGCTCGTGGTCTGGCAGCTCGCCTACCACTTCGAGGTCAAACCGCACTACCAGCTGCCCAGCCCGGCGGACGTCGGCCGCGCCCTGCGGGACAAGTGGCTCGACGGCACGCTGCTCGGCTACGTGTGGACGAGCCTGTCGCGCGGCGCGCTGGGCTTCCTCGCCTCCGTCGTCATCGGCACGCCGCTCGGCCTGCTCGTGGCGCGCGTCAAGCCCGTGCGCGCGGCAATCGGGCCGATCCTGTCCGGGCTCCAGTCGCTGCCCTCGGTGGCATGGGTGCCCGCGGCCATCATCTGGTTCGGGCTCACCGACGCCACGATCTACTGCGTGGTGCTGCTCGGCGCGGTGCCCTCGATCGCCAACGGCCTGGTCGCGGGCGTCGACCAGATCCCACCGCTGTTCCTGCGGGCGGGGCGGACACTGGGCGCGGGCGGCCTGCACTCCGTACGCCACGTCCTGCTGCCCGCGGCCCTGCCCGGCTACCTAGCCGGCCTCAAACAGGGCTGGGCCTTCTCCTGGCGCTCCCTGATGGCCGCCGAGCTCATCGCCACCTCGCCCGATCTCGGCATCGGCCTCGGCCAGTTGCTGGAACAGGGCCGGGAACTGTCCGACATGCCCACCGTGCTCGCCGCGATCCTGCTCATCCTCATCGTGGGCATCGGCATCGAACTGCTCGTGTTCGCCCCG
Organism: Streptomyces sp. NPDC088733; assembly: GCF_044751185.1. Taxonomy (NCBI): domain Bacteria; kingdom Bacillati; phylum Actinomycetota; class Actinomycetes; order Kitasatosporales; family Streptomycetaceae; genus Streptomyces; species Streptomyces sp. NPDC088733. The sequence goes on along the minus strand of NZ_JBIVLH010000040.1, from coordinate 14,650 downwards.
CTGGAGCGGCAGGTGCTGCGCAGCCGCGGCCTGTTCGCGCGGGGGTGACGCGATGGCCTCCGCTTCCCCCGTCCTGCTCGTCATCGCCCACGGCAGCCGCGACCCGCGGCACGCCGCGACCGTGCACGCGCTCACCGGACGGGTCCGGGCGGCCCGCCCCGGTCTGCGGGTCGAGACCGCCTTCCTCGACCACTGCGCGCCCAGCGTGCCGCAGGTCGTGGACCGCCTCGCCGCGGACGGCGTACGCGAGACGGTGGCCCTGCCGCTGCTGCTGACCCGGGCCTTCCACGCCAAGGCCGACATCCCGGCCGTACTGCGCGAGGCGTCGGCCCGGCACCCGCGGCTGCGGATGCACCAGGCCGGGGTCCTCGGTCCCGCACCGCTGCTCGTCACCGCTCTGGAGCGCCGGCTGTCCGAGGCCGGGCTCGGCCGCGGCGAACGCGGCCGGACCGGGATCGTCCTGGCGTCTGCGGGGTCCTCGGACCCCGAGGCGATCGCGGTGATCGCGGACATCGCCCGGGAGTGGCGGCGCACCGGCTGGCAGGCCGTACGTCCCGCGTTCGCCGCGACGGTCCCCGGGGGACCGCCCGGCACCGCCGACGCGGTGCGCGCCCTGCGCGCCGAGGGCGTCCGCCGCATCGCGGTCGCCCCGTACGTGATCGCCCCCGGCCGCCTCCCCGACCGCATCGCGCGCGGTGCGCGCGAGGCCGGCGCGGACGTCCTCGGCGATGTGCTGGGCGACGCCCCGGAGATGGCGCGGCTCCTGCTGCGCCGCTTCGACGAGGCCCTGATCCCGCGCCTGGCCCTGGCCCTGGCCTGAGGCACCGCGCCCCCGGGGGCCGGGCGCACGGGGCCGGTGCGTAAAGTCCCGTGCCGTGACCAAGGAGTTCAGCGAGGCGTTCCTCGACGAGGCGGAGCGGCATGCCGCGTGGGGCGCGGAACAGCTCGGCGCCCTGACGGCCTTCCTGCCCGAGGGACCGTGGACGGCGGACCTGCCCTCCTGCGTCTACCGGCAGGGGGACGTGGAACTGCGCGTCGCCGTGCTGGGCACGTACGACGAACAGGAACGCTCCTGGATGTGGGGCTGGGCCGACCCGGGACTGCGCGGCACCCCGGTGGTCTCGCTCACCGAGGAGGCCGAGCGCTTCGGACGGGCCCACGGGATCGGCGAGTTCACGTCCGGCGTCCTGGACCTGTCCGGCTTCGCCGACCCGCGCCGCGGAGACCCTTGCCTTCGCGGGGATGGGCGTCGTCCGCGCCGCCGGCTACATCGGGGTGTCCGCGGGGCCGGGCACGCGGGTCTACTTCCTGCCCGACGACCCGCGGGTCCCCCGGACCGCACTCGACCCCGTCGCGCTGGCCAGGACACTGCTGTCGGCCACCGGGCTCATCGGCCGCTCCCCGCGCCGCCTGGTGACCGGCTACTTCGAGCACCACGGCGCACCGTGCCGGGAGAGCGAGCACCAGGTCGTCGCCGGGCTGCCCGGCGGCGACGCGGCGGAGGTCGACTTCGACAGCCTGGGCCGGATAGCGGCCGTCCGCGTCACCGCACGGCGCTGACGTATCGGGACGAGACCGTGCCCCGCCGGCCCCGCACCAGGCCTCGGCCGCCGAAAGCAGCTGCCTACGAGCCGGACACAGGGCGACGGCCCGGACGCCGGGGGTCCAGGCGTGCAGCGACGTGGCGGGGGTCCACTTCGACGGCGCGGGCGAAATGCGGCCCGTACGCTGCCGCCGCGCTCGGTGAGCGTGCTGACGGCGGGCCGGGGCCACGGCCCGGACCCCGGGTCCACACGCGTCATACCCGCCCGGCGCCGACGCGGCCGAGGTCGACGTGGACCGCGCGAGCCGGACAGCCGCCCGCGTCACCGCATGCCGCTGACGAGCACGGCCGGCCGGGCCCGATGCTGCGACCCGCGTACGGACCCCCAGGTCAGGCCATCGGGCCACGCCGCCCCGGGACGACGCCGTGCGCCGCCAGGCTGCGGGCGCAGTCGGTGAGCGTGCTGACGGCTGACCGGGTCCGCCAGCCCAGGACGCGTTCGGCCTTCGCCGCCGAGTGCAGATGCCTGCGGCCCAGGTACGGGGCCACGGCCCGGACCCCCGGGTCCACGCGTGCCATGAGGCGGACCGCGAGGTCGGGCAGCGCACGGGTGGGCACCTTGCGGGCGGCGTCGCCGAGTTCGTCGCGCAGCACCCGGGCGATCTGCGCCATCCACAGGAACTCGCCCGTCGCGATGAACCGTTGACCGGCCGCCTCGGGTGCGGTCATGGCCCGGATGTGCAGGTCCGCGAGGTCGCGCACGTCGACGACCTCGAAGCCGATACGCGGTGTGCCGGGCATGCGCCCGGCGAGCAGGCGCTCGACCACCTGGACCGAACCCCGGTCGGCCGGACCGAGGACCGGGCCGAACACGGCCCCGGGAAGGATCGTGGTCAGGGCCGCCGCCCCGGCACCGCCCGCCTCGGCGAAGCGCCAGGCGGCCCGTTCCGCGACGGCCTTGGACCTGCGGTAGCCGGTCAGCGCCGGGTCGTCGGTGTCGGTCCACCGGGACTCGTCGCTGACGCTGTCGGCAGTGGCGAGCGGGGGCGACGCGGCCGCGCACGCGGAGGTCGTCACCACCCGCTTCACGCCCGCGCCGGCCGCCGCGCGCAGCACCCGCAGGGTGCCGTCACGGGCCGGGCCGATCAGGGCGTCCTGGTCGCGCCCGGTCTCCGTGCCCAGGGGGGAGGCCACGTGCAGGACGCGGTCGCAGCCCGCGACCGCCTCGTCCCAGCCGGCGTCGGAGGTGAGGTCCGCGACGGCGAACGTGAGGCGGCCGCCCGGTTCCACGGCCGTGGTGACGGCCTCCAGCACGGCGTCGCGGCGGGACGGGGAACGGACCGTGGTGCGCACCTCGTAGCCGCGCCGCAGCAGTTCGACGACGCACCAGCCGGCCACGAAGCCCGTTCCGCCGGTGACCAGGATCGACTCCGTCATGCCTTCTCCCCCTCCGCGGCAGCCGTGTTGATGTCCGCGCTCGTGAGCACCCGGGGGCCGCTGCCGCCCCGCCGGGTGACCGCGAGCGCGGCGCGGCCGATGGCGTCCGTCGTGGTGGTGTGGCGCGGGAACAGCCGCCGCAGGACGGGGTAGGTCCACGAGGTGGCCCCGTAGAGCAGCCGGCTGGTCCGCGACCTCGGGCGGGCGCCGTGGCGGGGCCGGATGTAGCCCGGGCGGAAGACGTAGGTGCGCAGGGGCAGCGCCAGGAGCTCGTCCTCCGCGCGGCCCTTGACCCGCGCCCACATGGTCCTGCTCGCGCTGTCGGCGCTCGCGCCCGAGACGTAGACGAAGGTCAGGTCCTCGGTGCGCGGCAGCAGCACGCGGGCGGCGGCCAGGGCGTAGTCGCGGGTCACGCGGGTGTACTCGGCCTCGGTCCGCCCGGCGGAGGGAACTCCGAGGCAGAAGAAGCAGGCACCGGCGCCCGCGAGTTCGTCCGCGACGTCGGTGAGATCGGCGAAGTCGGCGGGAGTGACCTCGCGGAGTTCGGGGTGCCGGGTGCCCAGCGGCCGCCGCACCACGGCGACGACGCTCTCCACCTCGTCGTCCAGAAGACAGGCCCGCAGGACGCCGGTGCCCACCATGCCCCCGGCGCCGAACACGACGACCTTCACGTTGCTCCCTCACGGAATGGGGTCGGATAAACGGAGGATTCCTCCGGATGAGAGTACGGAGGAATCCTCCGTTTAGCAACGGGGTAGGTTGACCCGGTCGAAGGAGGCCACAGGAGGCACGATGAGCGAAGCCCGACCGATGCGCGCGGACGCCCGCCGCAAGCGGGAGGCCGTCCTCGCCGCGGCCGGCGAGGTCTTCCTCGAACGCGGCATCGACGTCGCACTCGACGAGATCGCCCGGCGGGCGGGCGTGGGGATCGGCACGCTCTACCGGCACTTCCCGACCCGCGAGGCACTGGTGGTCGGCGCCTACGTGCGCCACATGGACCTGCTCTGCGACGAGGTCGACGGCCTGCTCTCCGAACTGCCGCCGGACGAGGCACTCGTGACCTGGATGCAGCGCTTCATCGGCCACGCGGCCGAACAGCCCGGCATGGCCGTCGCACTCAAGGCCGTCGTCCACGCGGCCGACTCCGAGGCCGTCCGCGCGGGCCACGAACGCGTCTTCGCCGCCCTGCGCACACTTCTCGACGCGGCCGAACGCGCCGGCACCGTCCGTCCCGGCGTCTCCGCCGACGACCTCGCCGGCGCCCTGAGCGGCTTCAGCCTCATCACCGGCCGCCCCGGTTCCCGCGAGCGCTCCGACCGCCTCGTCGCCCTCCTCGTCGACGGCCTCCGGCTCGGCGCCCCCGGCCCGGGCTGACGGGGGTCGCGTGGACACCACCGGCACACGTCTCTGACCGCTTCCTGACATCGCCTCACTACCGTCCCGCGCATGCGCACGCCTCATTACCGCTCACGCGGTCACCAAGACAGCTCCGCCGGGAGCCTCCGGCACGCGATCGGCATGTCCGTCGCGATATCGGCGGCCGTCGCCGCACTGGTCGCGCCCGCCGCGGCCGCGAACGCCGTACCGCACGACCCCGCGTTCACCAGCGGCGCCCGGGTGACGGCGGGACCCGACACCATCACCACCCATGCCGGTGCCACAACCCCGCGCGAGCGCCACCGGATCAGCGCCTACTGGACCCCCGAGCGGATGAAGCTGGCGGGCGCCATGGTCCCCGAGATCACCCCCGTGCCCGAGGACGACAACACGCCGGACAACCCGCGGCCGCTCCCCGCGAACACGCCGGACCCGGGGGCCGTGTGGACCCACGGCGGGGCGGTGGAGAGGAACATCGGCCGCCTGTTCTTCACCTTCTCCGACGGCTACGACGGCAGTTGCTCCGCGACGGTCGTCGCCGGCGCCAACCGCAGTACGGTCATCACCGCGGCACACTGCCTGCGAAGCGTCGGATCGCCTTCCGCCGACGACACCTGGAACCACAACTTCTGGTTCGTGCCCGGCTACCGCAACGGCACGAAACCGCTCGGCGGCTTCAGCGTCAAGGCCATGGCCACCTCCTCCCGCTGGAACGTCGATCCGGACACCACGGACTCGTCGGACGTCGCGGCCGCCGGCTACGACACGGGGCTCCTCGTGGCGAACCCCGCTGCCGGCGGGCGCCCGATCGCGGACGTCACCGGAACCCAGCGCATCGGGTTCGACCGACCCGTCGAGGACGCGTTCATCCACGCTTTCGGGTACCCGAACAACGGACTCAACGTGCCCGGGGACACATACGTGGGATCCCGCATGATCCACTGCGCGGGTACGAGCCACCCCGGCCCCAAGGCCCCTCTGCTGTGGGGTGAGACCTGCGACATGTCGGCGGGTTCGAGCGGAGGCCCCCACCTGGCCGACTTCGACACCGGCACGGGCACGGGCACCGTGGTGGGCGTCACCACCACCGACGAGGAACTCGCGGGTGGTCAGGCACCCACGCTCTACGCCACGCGTCTCGGCGACAGCGCGCACCGTCTCTACACCTGGGCGCAGTCGCGATAGAACCCCCGACCGCTGCACGCCGGTGCCCCCGGCGTACAGCGGGGATCCGCTACTCGGCGCGCCACCGTGCGGCCAGCGCCGGCCCCACCTGATCGAGGTAGGCGGCTGTCAGGGCGCGGATCGCCTCGACGCTGCTGTCCTGACCGGTGGCCCACGTCCGACTCGTCACCCGCAGGACCCCGCCGAACATGGCCACGGCGACACGCGGTCTCGGGTCCGTCTCCATGTCGACCCCTTCCCGCTCGGCGATGACCCGGGCGAGTTCGTCCTCCAGGTCGGCGGACCGCCGTAGATGGGCGGCGAGCAGTGAAGGTGTCGACTCGATCATGTGGAAGGTGCGCATGTGCAGGTCGGCAGGGATGACCTCGACCGACTCCCCGAGGGCCTCCCAGCCGGCCAGCACGGCCTGCCGCAACGCGTCCATGGGGCCTTCATGAGGCGGGCGTTCGCGCACGGCCGCGAGGAAGCGGGCCTCCGCGAGGTCCTGGGTGAACAGGGCCACGTCCTCCTTGCCCGCGAAGTAGCGGAAGAAGGTGCGCTGGGAGACGTCGACGGAACGGACGATCTCGTCCACCGTCGTGGGCTCGTACCCCTGGGTGGCGAAGAGCTCGAGTGCGGCCCGTACCAGCGCGTCCCGGGTCTGCTGCTTCTTCCGCTCACGCAAGCCGGACACAGGTGCGGCCGATGCGGGCTCGGTGATCTCCATGGGCTCCCTCTGCTGAACCGGCAGGCCGAATCGGCCTGCCCCGGGAACAGTGTGGCAGACTCTGCCTCATGTCAGCGATTGCCAACTGGCAGTGGCTGACATAATCTTGCGGGTGGTCGGACACAACAGAAGGACACAACGTGCTGATTGCCGGTTTTCCCGCTGCCTGGGGCACCAACTGCTACGTGGTGGCGCCCGCTTCGGGGGAGGAATGCATCGTCGTCGACCCGGGCCACGAAGCGACCGAAGGTGTCGAGCACCTCCTTTCCGAGCACCGTCTCAAGCCGGTGGCCGTCGTTCTGACCCACGGCCACATGGATCACGTCGCTTCGGTCGTCCCTGTCTGCGGAGCGCACGGCGTACCGGCGTGGCTGCATCCCCGTGATCGCTACATGCTGACCGATCCGGAGAAGGCCCTCGGCTTCTCCATCGGCGCCCGCTTGCTCGGCGAACTCGCCATCGGCGAGCCGGACGACGTGAAGGAGCTCACCGACGGCACCACCCTTCACCTTGCCGGCCTCGACCTGTCGGTCAGTCACACGCCGGGTCACACCAAAGGTTCCGTGATCTTCACGCTCCCGGAGTCGGAGCAGATCCCCCAGGTCGCCTTCACCGGCGACACGTTGTTCGCCGGAGCGGTCGGACGTACCGACATGCCCGGTGGCGACACGGAGGAGCTGGCCGAGTCACTGAACCGGGTGTGCCTGCCTCTGGACGACTCGACGGTGGTACTGCCGGGTCACGGGCCCCGGACCACCATCGGACGTGAGCGAGCGACCAATCCGTACTTCTCGAAGAACACAGCCAGGCTTCCACGGCGCACCATGTGACGGACGCACGTCCGGCACTTTCCGGACCGGATCGCCCGAAACCCACGGGCGGAAGGTGGCGTCACCATTCTGTGCGCCTGCGTGTCCACCGTGCTCGGATGAATGAACAGCGTTTCGAGGGTTCGGCAGAGCTTTTCGTAAGGGCCGTCAAAGTGACGGCGAAAGACGCCCCAGAACCTCGGAGCACCACGTGAGAAGAGCACTCCCCACCGCCGCGATACTCGTCACATTTGTCGCCGGCGCTGCTGGGTTCGTCCCGTCCGCCCTCACAGCACACACCGGGGAGCAGCACAGAACACCGGCGCCTGCTCAGCAATTCCGCGTAGGCGCCGTCTGCGCCTTCGACTTCGGCTTTTCCACCGAGGTGTCCTGCGGGCTGGTGGGTTTCGGGGACGTGCGCCACCACTGCCCGGGCGCCACCGACGCCGCCATGTGCCCGAGCACCCGTGGCCTCACGCTCAAGAACACGGGAAGCGTGCCGATCCAACTGATCGCCGTGAGCGGCTCCCGCCCCGGCGACCGGCAGGAAGCCGCACCCCGCACCGTGCGAGTCGGCGCCGACACGGTGGTGCGCCCCCGTGCAGGTGACGCGTTCCTGTACGACATCGTCCTGCGGTGCAACGGCGGCCACGCGAAAGCCGCGGTGGTGGCAATGGCTTGATCTGCCGGCACAAGGGCACGGCGATGAATGCGAAGGGAACGAGAGCGCCAGAATGCCATTTCAGCGCCACGTGGCGCCCGTCACCTCGAGTTGCCAACTCACCGCGAATACCCGCCGAGTGAAGGTCCGCACGCCGAACCATGGAGATTTCTTCACCGTCTCCGGAACGACGGAAATGGCACCGGAATCCTTTGAGGACGTCCGGCGACCTCTGCTGGCGTCCCCGATCGTCCTCAGGTCGATTGCGAGCGAACACCGTACGTTCTTCGGCTTCGCCGGACGACATCGACGGCTACGTACGCCGCGTCAACGAGGACCTGCAGCGCTGGCAGCAGATCAAGACCTTCCGCGTCCCGCCCCGCGACCTCGACGTGGAACACGGCGACCTCACACCCCGCCGGCCCGTCGTGGAACGCGAGTTCAAGGACCTCATCGACGACATGTACTCCGGCACGAGGGAGGAGTGAGCGGGCGGACCGGGAGGCGAGGGTCCGGGCCGCTCGCGGGGCGGCCTCACCAGGGCGCTACGTCGCGCGGCGATCGCCGGGTTCGGCCCCCGATGGATCCGTGGGGACCGCGGCCAGCTCACGCCAGAAGTCGATGATCATTCGCTCGAAACGCAGCCCCACCTCCAGCGTGGCCCGCTGGGGCGAGCCCTCCTCGGTCTTGCCGGAGGACACCAGCCTCCGGTACTCCGCGAGCCGGTCCTCATGGGCCTGGATCTGCTCTGCGGCGAGCCGGGCCACAGCGTCGCCCGCGTCGCCGGCGCCGGCCGCGCCGATGTCCCGAAGCCGGTCAGTGGGCTGGAAGTAGAGCCGCAGCAGCCCCTCGTCGTGGATCTCGGTTATCGCCTGCGTGGGCGTCGTGAGCCACCGGTGGAGTGCCCGTCGCCCTTCGCCGGTGAGGGACAGCGTTCGGCGACGACGCCCGCCCTCCTCCTGACGTTCGACCACCAGGCCGCGCCGCACCAGTCGGCCGGTCTGCTCGTAGAGCTGCGAGCGGGGGAAGGACCAGAAGTAGCCGATGCTCTCCCGGATGCGCTGGTCGAGCTGGTAGGGGGTGGCCCCGTCGTACCTGCTCAGCAGGCCGAGCACGACGTACGCGCTCATCGGGAGGTCACTGGGCATGGCTGTCTCCTGGTCCGGATGGTCTGAACCTCAATATTCCGATCTGGAACGTCCACACCGTACCGTGGGTTTGTACGGTCGGAAGGGAATCAGTGTGACCAGTGTGAATTTCACCAACCGGTACCTCGTCTCGGGCAACTACGCCCCTGTCGCCGAGGAGGTGAGCGCCTCCGACCTCCCGGTCACCGGCGAGTTGCCGCGTGAGCTGAACGGCCGCTACCTGCGAAACGGGCCGAACCCGCGGGGCGACGTGGACCCGGCGACCCACCATTGGTTCAACGGAGCCGGGATGGTGCACGGCATCCGGCTCCGGGACGGCAGGGCCGAGTGGTACCGCAGCCGCTTCGTCGAGAGCGAGCAGGGCGCGCCGAACACCAACGTCCTCAGCCACGGCGGCCGCATCCTCACCCTCATCGAGGCCGGGAGACCGCCGGTGGAGATCAGCCCCGACCTCGCCCGCATGGCGATCTGGGACTGTGACGGCGCGCTCAGCCGGGGCTTCACGGCGCATCCGAAGGTGGATCCGACCACCGGCGACATGCACGCCATCACCTACAACCTGCGGCACAGCTCTCTTCGGTACGTCGTGCTCGGGGCCGACGGCAAGGCCAGACACAGCAGTGACATCGAGGTGGACGACGGCCCGATGATCCACGACATGGCGCTGACCGAGACCCGCGTCGTCGTGCTCGACCTCCCGGTCACCCTGGCCGCCGCCAAGCGGCTCGCACAGGCCGGCGGCCCCATGACCAGGTTGCCCCTCGTCTGGGACGACCGTCACGCGGCGAGGCTGGGGATCCTGCCGATCGGCGGGACCGCTGATCAAGTGCGGTGGATCGAGGCGCCGCGCAGCTTCGTCTTCCACGTCCTCAACGCCTTCGACAACGCCGACGGCTCGCTGACGATGGATGTCGTCCGGTACGACCGCATGTTCGTCCGCGACGTGTGGGGGCCCGGTGACGCCGAGCCGACGCTGGTGCGCTGGACGGTGAACCCGGCCCTGGGCACCGTGAAGGAGGAGGTGATCAGCGAGTACCGCGTCGAGTTCCCGCGGATCGACCCGGCACTGACCGGCCGGGCACACCGCTACGGATGGTTCGCCGGCTTCGGCGCGCACGGCCTGATGATCACTGACGACGTGAAGCGCGATCCCACCGACGGTTTCGGCGCCGGCCCCCTGGTCAAGGTCGACACCCGTACCGGCAGCACCACCGTGCACGACCACGGCCCCGGACGCGTCACGATGGAGCCCGCGTTCGTACCGCGGCCCGACGCCGTGAGTGAGGACGACGGGTGGATCCTCTCGGTCGTCCACGACGCGAACATCAACCGTGCCGAACTGGTCGTCCTGGACGCCGCCGACCTTGCGGCCGCTCCGATCGCGCGGGTGCACCTGCCCAGCCGTGTGCCGTTCGGCTTCCACGGCAACTGGATCGACGACAACGAGATCACGAACCGTTCCTGACAGGTTCCTGATATCGCTCGACCACAGTCGACCGGCATGGCCCGGTCAGAAGTGGCGCGAGCAGTCCCCGGGGGCGACCGTGGGCCGGCGAAGTCCGGAACGGTCCGGGCGGGCGTCGCCCGCCGGCCGCACGGCCCCTCATGGCATCCGTTGCCGGGGCACATTTTCGGAGAAGGCCGCGAGCCGCGTTCGCCCGGTCCGGTGGCGCGCTGTGCGGAGCGCCTGGCGGCGCCCGCAATGAGGCCGATTTTCCCGGCATCTTCACCCGAGATATCGGGTTTCACCGCAAAGGGATCGTCCCGCACGAAGAGAGCGAGTGGACAAGTGCAGTCTTCGGTTCTCAGGGACGACCCCTTGGTTTTTGCAGGAGGGTACTCATGAATGTCAGCCGAGTCGACCGGCGTGCAGGTTCGGCACAAGGCCACCGCACTGCTATTGAGTACGAGAACTCCCTGAGCTTGACCGCCATGCAGACTCACCATGCCGAGCAGTTTTTCACGGCATGGTCGCGCGGCCCGTTTTCGCACCTCTCGAAACTTGCCATACCTTCCGCTCCCGCACCTCGCGGGTTCAACCTCAAGGCACGCGGTCACCTTGTCGACGGCATGCTGTCGGCACGCGTGTACAGCGATGCCCTGACAGGGACCTCCGGAAGCCATCTGGACGAAGACCCGATCGTCGCCAACGTCGTCACCTCAGGGTGGGCCGAATTCGAGTCGGGCCGGCAGAAGCACCTCGTCGGACCTGGGCAGATCTGCATTCGCGACACGAAGGCATCATGGAGTTTCTCGTGCGCGCCGGCGACGATCGGGCATGTCGTCTCGCTTCCGCGGCGTCTTGTGATTCCGCACATCAGTTCGCCCAGGGTGCTCAACCAAGGGCACATGGCCGAAGCGGACACGCCGGAGGTCCGGCTCCTCACATGCTTCCTCCAGGGCATCGCGAACAACACCGACGATTTCGCGGAGTCGGCTGCCACGCGCACCATGGCGCGGGACGCCTGCGCCATGCTGCTGGCAGGCATTGTTTCTCAACGCCCCGGACAGGCGAGCGAGCACCGAAGCGTTCTCCTGCGGGCCGCGAAGGAAGTGGTGGAGAACAACCTGGAGAATCCCGACCTTTCTCCCCGATTCATAGCCCGAAAGGTCGGGGTTTCCCTCCGGACCCTTCACCGCTATTTCGCGGAGGCGAACGAATCCGCCATGGAGTTCGTTCGGCTCCGGCGTGTGCAAAAGGCTCACGACGAGCTGCTGGGTCACGGCGACGTGATCAGGCTGTCCGACATCTCTGCGCGCATGTGCTATTCCGACGTGAGTCACTTCATCAGGCACTTCAAATCGGTCTACGGTGCCACACCCGCCGCATATGTGAAAGAATTCCGGAAAGCCGGTTCCGCGTGATGCCGCACCGCCGCACCCAGTGCGCTTCGCAGGAGGCTCGGGCCTGGACCCGCGACGGCAGGCCCGGGTGACCTTGGGCCGGTTAGAATGCCATGGGATGGGCTGACATGGGTGATTCTGCGAACGTTCCTTCCGTCGCGGAAGGCAGCCTCTGGGGTCCGGCGACGGCCGTGATCGTGATCGACGGCGCCGGGGTGGTCCGGGCATGGGACGAAGGGGCCACGGCCCTTCTCGGGTACCCGGCTGGGGAGGCGATCGGCAGACTCCTGGCAGACGTCCTCCCACCTGTGGGAATGGGGAGCCCTGAACCGAGTGGGCCCGGCCTCGCCGGGCACCTCGGACCGGGAGGGGAGGGCCGGCAGCTCCTCAGGCGCAGGGACGGCTCCCGCCTCGACCTGGACGTCAAGGTTCTGCCCGTCCACAACCCGAGCGGGCCGGCAATGAGCCTGATCCTGCTGGCCGACACGACACGCGTGTGGCCGACCCTTGCCGGCCGTTCGCTGCTGGAAGGGCTCGACCGCACAGCGCCGGTGGGCATGGCCGTGCTCGACACCGAACTGCGCTTCACGTGGGTGAACGACGCCATGCAGGAGATGTGCGGTGTTCCCCGGCAAGGGTTCCTCGGCCGGCGTCCGGCAGACGTCCTGCCGGGACTGGACGTGGCGCGCACCCAGGCCGAGATATCCGAGGTCATCACGACCGGAACGCCCTCCCTGGGCCGTGCCTACGCCGGACGGGTCCGGGCGGACGCCGCGCACGTGACCTACTCCACCTCGTGCTTTCGCCTGGAGACCGAGGACGGGCGGGCGATCGGCGCCTGCTACATCGTCCTGTCCACCACCGACCACTACCGCGCCCAGCAGAAGCTCACGCTGCTGAACGAGGCCCGCAAGCGCATGGGCAACACGCTCGATGTCGTCGGCGCCGCGCAGGAGTTGGCCGATGCCGCTGTCCCCGGGCTCGCCGACCGCGCCACCGTCGACCTCCTCGCCGCGGTGCTCCGCGGCGAGGAGCCGCAGCCTGGCCCGGCCGACGCGGCCACCCTGGCCGACCTGCGGTCGGCCGGATACCGTTCGACCCGCGGAGACGTCCCGCCGCCCATCCCGCGAGGCGAGCCCAGCGTGTATCCCGGGCGCTCGCCGACCGCCCGCGCGATCGCCGGCGGTGCTCCGTTGCTCATCCCCCACGTCGACCCCACCGACCCGGACCGCGACACGCATGGATGCCGCCTCGGCATCCACTCCCTGATGGCCGTTCCCATCCGCTCGCGGGACACGACCCTGGGAGCGGCCACTTTCGGGCGCTCACGGGACTCCGGACCGTTCACGCCGGACGACCTCGACCTCGCCGAGGAGATGGCCGCGCACGCCGCGGTGTGCATCGACAACGCCCGCCGCTACACCCACGAGCACGCCGCGGCACTGACCCTCCAACGCAGCCTGCTCCCGGTGGATCTGCCGGCGCAGAACGCCGTCGAGGCCACCTACCGCTACCTGCCCGCGGACGCGGAAGCCGGTGTGGGCGGCGACTGGTTCGACGTCATACCGCTCTCCGGAGCCCGGGTCGCCCTCGTCGTCGGGGACGTCGTCGGCCACGGCATCCACGCCGCCGCCACCATGGGACGCCTCCGTGCCGCCGTGCAGACCCTCGCGGACATCGACCTCGCCCCGGACGAGGTGCTCGCCCACTTGGACGACATGGTCAGCCGCATCGCCCTGGAAGCGCGGGATCCCAGCGGAGTCATCGGAGCGACCTGCCTCTACGCCACCTACGACCCGGTCACCCGGCACTGCACGCTCGCGCGCGCCGGGCATCCGCCACCTGTGCTCGTCGCCCCGGACGGCAGCGCCCGGCTCGTCGACCTCCCCAGCGGCCCGCCGCTCGGACTCGGGGGGCTGCCCTTCGAATCCGTCTGCTTCCCCGTACCCGAAGGCAGCGTCCTCGCCCTCTACACCGACGGCCTGATCCACACCCCCTCGCTCGACACCGACCGCGGCCTGCAGAACCTGACCGACGCCCTCGCGGCACCCTGGACCCCCCTGGAGGAACAGTGCCAGGCCGCCGTCACCGGCCTCGCCGACGACCGGCCGACCGACGACGTGGCGCTGCTCCTCGCACGGACAGGCGTCCTGGGGAAGGACCACGTCGCGTGCTGGGACATCCCCAAGGAGCCCGCGGCCGTTGCGGCGGCCCGGGCGAATGCGGCCCGTCAACTGGGCGCATGGGGGCTGGAGGACCTCGCCTTCACCACTGAACTGGTCGTCAGCGAGCTCGTCACCAACGCCGTCCGCTACGGCTCGGACCCCGTCACGCTCCGGCTCATCCGCGACCGCACGCTCATCTGCGAGGTCTTCGACGGCAGCAGCACCTCACCCCACATGCGGCACGCCCGGACGACCGACGAGGGCGGCCGCGGCCTTTTCATGATCGCCCAGATCACCGAACGGTGGGGTGCCCGCTATGCGAAGGACGGGAAGACGGTCTGGTCCGAACAAGCTCTCCGGCGGCAGATGCGGTGAATGGTCGACCGGCCACCACGCGCGGCATTCTCCGGGCTTCAGGGCATTGTTCGGCACACGTGAGTGACGTTGCTCTCAGTAGTTCCGGCCGGCCAGGCGCGCGGATTCCGGAACCGGCGCTCAGGTTCCATTCGTTCAGGGCGATATGGAGTGCTGTGGGCGCCTTGTTCGCCGCCCATGTCCAATGCCGCCGCCGAACGGCGTTGGACGAAAATGTGTACATCGACTTTGATGGCCACAACGCGGGTGCCCGGGGTGGAAATTGCCCGTACACAATTGACGTTCCACCGTCATCAAGGAGAGATCCGAAGTGGCCGAGCTGTTCTACGACGACGATGCCGACCTGTCCATCATCCAGGGCCGCAAGGTCGCGGTCATCGGCTACGGAAGCCAGGGCCAC
>NZ_JBIVLH010000039.1:0-63203 GCF_044751185.1 Streptomyces sp. NPDC088733 | reverse complement strand
GGTGGTGGGGGGGGGCGCGGGGGGGGGGGGGGGTGGGGCGCCCCCCCCCCCCCCCCCCCCCCCCCGGCCCCCCCCCCCGGCCCCCCCCCCCCCCCCCCCCCCACGCCTGGGGACTTACTTGCCCTTGGCGGCTTCCTTGAGCTTCGAGCCCGCGGAGACCTTGACGCTGTAGCCGGCCGGGATCTGGATCGGGTCCCCGGTCTGCGGGTTGCGCGCGGTACGAGCGGCACGGTGGCTGCGCTCGAAGGTCAGGAAGCCGGGAATGGTGACCTTCTCGTCGCCCTTGGCGACGATCTCGCCGACGACCTCGGCGAACGCGGCCAGAACGGCGTCGGCGTCCTTGCGGGTCACCTCGGCGCGCTCGGACAGCGCGGCCACCAGCTCACTGCGGTTCATCTAGTTCTCCTTGCATGGAATCCCCCAACGTCGACCGCCGGGGAAGGCGCATTGAAGTCGCTGTTAGCGCTTCTGCGGTGCGGCCCTCACCGCCCAGGTACGCATCCTGCCCCCATTTCTGGGGGAAACGCCAATCCGGCACCCGGGAGAGTCACACAAAAAGCGTCTCTCATACGGCCCGATGACGCTCCGTCGTCATGACGTCGCGGTAAGGCCCTGTGCCTTGGCCGCCTCGCGGACGGCACCGGCGACGGCACCCGCGACCTTGTCGTTGAAGACGCTGGGAATGATGTAGTTCGGGTTGAGTTCGTCCTCGGTGACCACGTCCGCGAGGGCCGTCGCCGCCGCGAGCATCATGTCGGTGTTCACCGTCCGGCTCTGCGCGTCCAGGAGGCCGCGGAAGACGCCGGGGAAGACCAGGACGTTGTTGATCTGATTGGGGAAGTCGCTGCGGCCCGTGGCGACCACCGCGGCGGTCTCCCGGGCCAGGCCCGGGTCGACCTCGGGGTCGGGGTTGGCCAGCGCGAAGACGATCGCGTCCTCGGCCATCGCCGCGACGTCCTCGCCGCCGAGGACGTTGGGGGCCGACACGCCGATGAAGACGTCCGCGCCGCGCACGGCCTCCTTCAGCGTCCCCGTGATCTCCTCGGGGTTGGTGTTGTCGGCGATCCAGCGCAGCGCGGACTCCTGGCCCGCGCCGACCAGGTCCTCGCGGCCGCTGTGCACGACGCCGTGGATGTCGGCGACGACCGCGTGCTTCACCCCGGCGGCCAGCAGCAGCTTCAGGATGGCGGTGCCCGCGGCGCCCGCGCCGGACATCACGACCCGCACGTCGCCGATCTGCTTGCCGACCACGCGCAGCGCGTTCGTCAGCGCGGCGAGCACCACGATGGCGGTGCCGTGCTGGTCGTCGTGGAAGACCGGGATGTCCAGGGCCTCGCGCAGCCGGGCCTCGATCTCGAAGCAGCGCGGCGCGGAGATGTCCTCCAGGTTGATGCCGGCGAAGCCGGGGGCGATCGCCTTGACGATCTCCACGATGGCGTCCGTGTCCTGGGTGTCCAGGCACAGCGGCCACGCGTCGATGCCGGCGAAGCGCTTGAAGAGGGCCGCCTTGCCCTCCATGACCGGCAGCGCGGCCTTGGGGCCGATGTTGCCCAGGCCCAGCACCGCGGAGCCGTCGGTGACCACGGCGACGCTGTTGCGCTTGATGGTCAGACGCCGGGCGTCCTCGGGGTTGGCCGCGATCGCCATGCACACCCGGGCCACGCCGGGCGTGTAGATCATGGACAGGTCGTCGCGGTTGCGGATCGGGTGCTTGGACGCCATCTCGATCTTGCCGCCGAGGTGCATCAGGAACGTACGGTCGGACACCTTGCCGATCGCCACGCCCTCGATCTCGCGCAGCTTCGCCACGATCTCGTCCGCGTGCGCGGTCGACGTGGCGGCGATCGTCACGTCGATGCGCAGTTTCTCGTGGCCCGAGGCGGTGACGTCCAGGCCGTGGACAGCGCCGCCGGAGGCTTCGACGGCCGTGGTGAGCTGGCTGACCGCGGATCCGCTCGCGGGCACCTCCAGCCGCACCGTGATTGAGTACGAGACGCTCGGCGCCGTTGCCATGGCCGCTGTTCCTCCGCTGTCGCTTGCTGTGCGCCCTCGATGCTGCCACCTACCCGCGGGTATGGGTAAACCGGGGCCCTTGCAGCAGAACGCTGCGGCAACGGCGGCTTCCTTGGGAAGCTTGCGTGCTTAGTGTTCGCCGTCCTGCCGCGACGCCGTCACATCGGATGCCGCGTACGGAATGACAATCGCGGATCGTTTGTTAGATTGGACAAGGCACCGGCTCGATCCAAGCCCCCGGGCCCAACCTTAGGCGCTTCGAGCGCCCACTTGCCGCGAGGCGAGCATGGCGGGTCGGTGTCACAGAAGTACGGCGGGGCGCCCTTCCCACGGGAAGGGCGCCCCGCCGCTTTGCGTCCGCGTCGGTCGGCGCCGGCAGCCGGCCCGTCAGTCCCGCAGCAGGTCCGGCACGCCGTCCGCGTCGGGCAGGTCCCGCCCGCCCGACAGCACCGTCAGGCGCTGCGTGGCACGGGTCAGCGCCACGTA
This sequence comes from Streptomyces sp. NPDC088733, assembly GCF_044751185.1. NCBI lineage: Bacteria > Bacillati > Actinomycetota > Actinomycetes > Kitasatosporales > Streptomycetaceae > Streptomyces > Streptomyces sp. NPDC088733. The sequence goes on along the minus strand of NZ_JBIVLH010000039.1, from coordinate 60,704 downwards.
CAGCACGCGCAGCCCCGCGGGCGACTCGTCCGCGATCTCCGCCGGCGACACGACCAGCGTCGCGTCGTACTCCAGCCCCTTGGCCTCCAGGCTGCCGAGCGCCACGACGCGCTCGCCGAGCCCCGCCAGCCAGCGCCGGGCCTCCTCGCGGCGGCCCATGGCCACGACCACACCGACCGTGCCCTCGACCTCGCCCAGCAGCCGCTCGGCCTCCGCGCGGACCGCCTCGCCCACACCGCCGCCCGCCGCGACGGCGAACTGCGGCACCACGCCCGTGGAGCGCACCGCGCGCGGCGACTCACTGCCCGGCATCGCGAGCGCGAGCACCTTGGCCGCCAGATCGGCGATCTCGGCGGGGTTGCGGTAGTTCACCGTCAGCGTGAAGCGGCGCCGCGGGCGGGTGCCCAGCGCCTCGTCACGGGCGAGCGCCGCCTCGTCGGGGTCGGTCCACGAACTCTGCGCGGGGTCGCCCACCACCGTCCAGGTCGCGGCGCGGCCCCGGCGGCCCACCATGCGCCACTGCATCGGCGTCAGGTCCTGCGCCTCGTCGACGATGACGTGCGCGTACTCCGTGCGCTCCGCGTCCAGCCGCTCCTGGCGGGAGCGGCGGCCGCCGGCCATCCGGTCGGCGAAGGTGGTGACCTCCTCCAGGCCGGTGAGCTGGTCCAGCGGGTCCGCCTCGCGGGTGCGCACCTTCGGCGGCGGGCCGAGCAGCGACTCCAGTTCGTCCAGCAGCGCCACGTCGTGCACCGACAGGGCGCCGTTGCCCTCGCCGTCCAGCCGGCGCAGCGAACGGGCCACCCGGCGCACCTCCGGCGGGGTCAGCACCCGCCGCGCCCAGCGCCCGAGCCGCTTCTCGTCGGCGAGCGCGGCCAGCACCCCGCGCGGGGTCAGCACGGGCCACCAGGCCGCCAGGAAGTCCAGGAACTCCGGTTCGGTCGCCACGTCCTCGTCGAAGGCCTCACGGGCGTCCGCGGCCATCTCCGGGTCGTCGTAGCGGCGGTCGGCCTGCCGCCACAGCGCGTCCAGCAGCAGGCGGCGGGCCCGCGGCCGCAGCAGGTTGACCGGCGTCGCGCCGCCCAGCACCGCGTGCCGGATGCCCGACAGCTGCTCGGCGTCCAGCTCCAGACGGCGCCCGAAGGCCACGACCCGCAGCCGGTCCGGGCACTGCCCGTCCTCCAGCGCGCCCCGGGCCGCCCTGCGCAGCACCCTCAGCATCCGCAGCGAGCCCTTGATCCGGGCGACCGCCGGATCGTCGTACGTCGTCGCCTCCGCGCCGTCCACGAGCGAGCCGACGGCCCGGATGGCGACCTGCCCCTCCTCGCCCAGCGAGGGCAGCACGCCCTCGGTGTACGCCACCAGCAGCGGCGTCGGGCTGACCACGAGGATGCCGCCCGCGTAGCGCCGCCGGTCCTGGTAGAGCAGGTACGCCGCGCGGTGCAGGGCGACCGCCGTCTTGCCCGTGCCGGGACCGCCGGTGACCTCGGTGACGGAGGCGGCGGGGGCCCGGATGACGACGTCCTGCTCGGCCTGGATGCTGGCGACGATGTCGCGCATCGTGTGGCTGCGGGCCTGGCCCAGCGCCGCCATCAGCGCGCCGTCGCCGACGACCGGCAGTCCGGTGCCGAGCTCCGGGCGCAGCAGGTCGTCCTCGACGCCGAGCACCTTGCGGCCCTTCGAACGGATGACGCGGCGGCGCACCACCCGGCCGGGGGCGACCGGGGTCGCCCGGTAGAACGGCGCCGCGGCGGGCGCCCGCCAGTCGATGACCAGCGGGGCGTAGTCGGCGTCGAGCACGCCGAGCCGGCCGATGTGCAGGGTCTCGGCGATCGCGGCCGTGTTGTCCGGCCGCACGGCTTCATCGGCCGGCTCGACGGAGGTGTAGGCGCCGTCCGGCCCCTTCTTGCCGTCCTTGCCGAGCAGCAGGTCGATCCTGCCGAAGAGGAAGTCCTCGAACTCCGCGTTCAGCCGATTGAGGTGCAGACCCGCGCGGAAGACCTGCGCGTCGCGCTCCGCGAGCGCCCCCGGCGTACCGACCTGGCCGCGCTTCACCGCGTCGTCCATCAGGAACTCCGCCTCGTGGATCTTCTCCTCGAGGCGGTCGTACACCCGGTCCAGATGCGTCTGCTCGACCGCGATCTCCGTGTCCCGGACCGCTGCCACGCAGGACCCCCATTCTTCTCTTTCCGTACGTCATGCGCCGCCCCGCGAACGGAGCAGCCTGCCACCGTACGCCAACCAGGGGTTTTCCGCCCAGTCAGATGCGGGCCGCGGCGGCGCCGGCGCGCCTGCGGTGGCGGGCCACGCGTTCGCGGTTGCCGCAGGTGTCGCTGCTGCACCAGCGGCGACGGCGGCCGCGCGAGGTGTCCAGATAGACAAGAGTGCACCCGTCGCCCTCGCAACGCCGCAGGCGGGCGGCCGCGACGGGGTCGGTCAGCAGGTCCAGCGCGTCGCGGGCGACCGCGCCCAGCAGCCCCGCGCAGTCCGGCTTCGCCGCGAGCGCCCGGGTCAGCGTCCCGTCCGCGGCGCGGACCGCGCGCGGTGCGGGCGGCGGTGCCAGCGCGGCATCGTTCAGCGCCGCCACGTCCCCGTCCTCCGCCGTCCGGCCGGCCAGCCGCGCCTCCACCAGGCGCGCCACCACGGCGCCCAGTTCCAGGAACCGCCGCGGCCACCCCCCGTCCGCCGGCACCTCGGTGCCCCGCGGCACCAGCCCGGCGCCCCGCAGCCACTCCACCAGCCGCTCCGGGGACACCGCCCCGGGGCCGGCAGGACCGGGGCCCGGCGCCGCGGCCGCGACGAGGTCCAGGCTCGTCCGTCCCGTGTCGAAGCGCGGCTGCGTCCGCGCCGCGGTCGCTCCCATCCGCGTGCCACCTCCTTCGGTGGTCCTCCCCCGAGCCCCCGCCGCGAAACGGAACCCGTCCGCGCGGGGTCACGGAGCACCGGCGCGCGGCGGTGTGCCGGGCAGGGCCATCAGCCGGGCGTCGGACGCGGGCAGCCAGGAGCGGGGCGGACGGGTGAGCCAGCCGCCGTCGTCGCCCAGCCGGCGCGCGGCGGCGTGCAGCGCGTCCAGGCCGGGGTGGCGGAGCCCGCGCCGCCAGGCCATGGAGACGGGGGCGAGCGGGACGGGGGCGGTGAGCGGCCGCAGGACGAAGCCGGGCAGGTCGATGAACTCGGTGCTGGCCAGCACCGGCCAGCGGTGCTTGGTGACCAGCCGCGCGAACTCGTCCTTGCCGTCGATCTCCGGGAACGGCGCCACGAGGCCGATGCCGCGCCCCGCGAAGAGCCGTTCGGCGAGATCGGTCCACTCCGCGGTGTGCGGGTTGCCCGCGGCCGCGTACAGCGCCTCGCCCGCGAGAGCGGCGAGCGGCACCTCCGGCAGGGCGGCGAGGCGGTGGTCGCCGGGGAGGAGCACGGCCATGCGCTCGTAGCGGACCGGGAGGTGGTCCAGGCCGGAGAGCGCGGCCGGGGCCAGGCCCGCGACCCGGCCGAACGAGACGTCCAGGCGCCCGGCGAGGATCTCCGCGGCGGCGCCGGTGAGGCCGCTGTGGAAGCGGGCGGTGAGCTCCAGCTCGGGGGCGGCGGCGCGGGCCTGGTCGAGGACGCGCAGCGCGGTGCCGACCGGGGCGCCGATGTCGACCAGCAGCGGGCGGCCGGCGGGTGCGAAGGCGGCGGCGAGTTCGTCGTGGGCGGCGAGCACGCGCCGGGCGTGCGCCAGCAGCCGTTCGCCGTCGGCGGTCAGCCGCACGCTGCGGGTCGTGCGCGCGAACAGCTGCGTGCCGAGCGCCGCCTCCAGGCGCCCGATGTCCCGGCTGAGCGCCTGCTGGGCGAGATGGAGGCGGGCGGCGGCCCGGGTGAAGTGCAGTTCCTCCGCGACGGCGGTGAAGGCCCGCAGCAGACGGGGGTCGAGGTCGTGCGGCATCCGCTCATTCAACACGCGGCGCGGGCCGCGCCGGCGGCACTGACAACAAAAGTGCGTGAAAGGGCGCTGATCAGGTGTTGGACCACCGCGGGGGCGCCCGGCGAGGGTGGTGGGGTGATCAGCCGCCTTGCGCCCTACCGCCGGATCCTCGCGCCGCCCGGAGCCCTCGCCTTCACCGCGGGCAACCTCATGGCCCGCCTTCCCGCGGGCATGTTCGGGGTCAGCGCGGTCGTCATGATCTCGGCGGCCTACGGCTCCTACGCGCTGGCCGGGGCGGTCACCGCCACCGGCCTGGCCGCGACGGCGCTCGTGGGCCCCTGGACCGCCCGCATGACCGACCGGCACGGGCAGGGCCGCGTCGCCGTACCGGCGGCGGCGGTCGCCGCGCTGGGGTCGCTGGCCCTGGTGCTGTGCGTCCGCCTGCACGCGGCGCCCTGGACGCTCTTCGCCGCCTACGCGGCGACCGCGACGACCCCGAACACCGGCGGCATGTCCCGGGCCCGCTGGGCGTACCTGTTCCGGGACGACGAACGGGCCCTCCACGTCGCCCGGTCCTTCGAGCAGGCGGCGGACGAGGTCTGCTTCATGCTCGGCCCGGTACTGGCGGCGTTCCTGTGCACCGCGCTCTTCCCGGAGGCGGGCACGGTGGCCGGGGCGGTGCTGCTGTTCTGCGGGATCGTGCTGTTCGCGGCGCAGCGCGGGACGGAGCCGCCCCCGGTGCCCCGTCAGGGGGCGGGGGCCGCGGGGCGGGCGGCGGTGCCCCCGGTGCTGTTCACGTTCCTGGCGACAGGGGCCGTCTTCGGCGCGATGGAGGTCACCACCGTCGCCTTCGCCGCCGCTCAGGGCCACCGCGGGGCCGCCGGGGCGGTCCTGGGGCTCCAGGCGGCCGGCTCCTGCGCGGCGGGGCTGCTGTACGGGCTGCGGCCGCCCCGCGACCGTTTCCGGGCGAGTGTCGCCGCGATGGCCGCGCTGATGCTCCTCCCGCTGGTCGCGGCGCGGCTCGGCGGCCTGTGGCTGCTCGCCCCGGCGCTGCTGGTCGCGGGTATGGCGACCGCGCCCACCATGATCAACGGAATGGCGCACATCCAGCGGACGGTGCCGCCGGGGCGGCTGAACGAGGGGATGGCGCTCGCCGTCACCGCCCTGCTGGGCGGCATCGCGGCCGGGTCCTTCGCCGCGGGCGCGGTGACGGACAGCCGGGGCCCGGCCACCGCGTACGCCGTGCCGGTGGTGGCCTCGGCGGCCGCCGCGCTGATCGCGGCGGTGACTCTGCGGGCGGCACCGGCGCGGTGACAGGGCATGCCGGGGAACGACGAAAGGCGTCGCCCGCCCGCGCAGTGCGCGGGCGGGCGACGCCTCCCGAGGGATGTGGAGATGGCGGGAATCGAACCCGCGTCCTGTGGTGCGGAACCAGGGCTTCTCCGAGCGCAGTCCGCTGTGCTTTTCTCGGCCCCGGCAGTCACGCGGACAAGCCGCCGACGGGCCCAGCCACTGTTTGATTTCCCACTGAGTCCCGTGGCCGGGCCCAGTGGTTTAGTTCCCTAGCTGATGCCAGGATCCGGGTCGGGAACAGCCCCGGGCTGACACTCCGCGGAGTCTTCGCTAGCTGCTAATTAGGCAGCGAGAGCGAAGGCGGAGGAATCGCGCTTAGAATTGGCGATTATTGTTTTCGGCATATGGTTTACGAGATCATTGCCGCTTTCTCGGCTCGCTTCCCCTGCTTCGACATCCCCAGTCGAAACCGATCATCCCCATGTTGATTTTTCAAGCTGCACACCGGACGTCACCGCCCGGTGGTGCTGCCGCCATCGTACGTGAACAACACGCACCGGGGCCAGCGCATTTCCGGCGGGCCGGACAGCGCGGCCGGACGGGGCGTCAGGCCGGTGCGCCGGCCCCGCCGGACGGCGGGGTCAGCCCTCGCGCTGGCGGCGGCGCGCCGAGGAGATCGCCCGGTCGGTCTCGCGGCGGTCCTGCTTCTCGCGCAGGGTCTGCCGCTTGTCGTACTCCTTCTTGCCGCGGGCGAGCGCGATCTCGACCTTGGCCCGGCCGTCCTTGAAGTACAAGGCGAGCGGCACGATGGTGTGCCCGGTCTCCTGCGACTTCTGGACGAGCTTGTCGATCTCCGCCCGGTGCAGCAGCATCTTGCGCTTGCGCCGCGCCGAGTGGTTGGTCCACGTCCCCTGCGTGTATTCGGGGATGTGGACGTTGTGCAGCCACGCCTCGCCGTCGTCGAGCTGGCCGAAGCCGTCGACCAGGGAGGCACGCCCCTGGCGCAGCGACTTCACCTCGGTGCCGGTCAGCACCAGGCCGGCCTCGTACGTGTCGAGGATGTGGTAGTCATGCCGCGCCTTCTTGTTCTGCGCGATCAGTTTGCGACCCGTTTCCTTTGCCATAGCGCCGCCATTCTCGCACTCCGGGGCCGTCCGGGGTACCGGATTCCGCGCCGGGCCGCCACGGTGTGCGAGGTCAGCGCGCCGAGGTGCCGAGGCCGTCCAGGATCTCCAGGGCCTTGGCACCGGCATCGGTGCCTCCGGAGATCCTCAGGTCCGGCTCGACGCCCTGCCCGTCGACACTGCGGCCCGCGGGCAGCCGGTAGTGGCCGACGGTGAGCTCGGCGACGGAGCCGTCCGACAGGCGGCTGGGCATCTGGATGGAGCCCTTGCCGAAGGTGCGCGAGCCGATCACGACGGCGCGGCCCCGGTCCTGCAGCGCACCGGCCAGCAGTTCGGCGGCGCTCATGGTGCCGCCGTCGACGAGGACGACCAGCGGCGTGTCGGTGTCGCCGCCGTCGTCGGCGTACAGCGCCTGCTGCCGCCCGTGGACGTCGTACGTGGCGACCAGGCCGCCGTCGAGGAAGGCGGAGGCGACGCCGACGGCCTCGGTGACCAGGCCGCCGGAGTTGCCGCGCAGGTCCAGGAGTATGCCCTCGTTCGCGGTGCGGGCGGCCAGCGCCCGGCGGACCTGGGCTGCCGCGCCCCGGGTGAAGGCGTCGACCTTGACGGCGGTGATGCGGTGGGGCAGGTGCCGTACCCGTACGGACTCGGTCGGCAGCAGGGCCCGCCGGGGCACGGCCTCCCAGGAGCGGGCGGCGCGTTGCAGCCCGAGGGCGACGGTGGTCCCGGCGTCGCCCGCGCCGCGCAACCGGGAGACGACCTCCGTGACGGGGCGGCCGGTGACATCGGTGCCGTCGATGGTGCGCAGCCGGTCGCCGGCGCGGATACCGGCCCGGGCGGCGGGGCTGCCGGACTGGACGCGGTCGATCTCGATGCGGCCGTTCTCGATGCGCCGCACCCAGAGCCCGACCCCCACGTACCGGCCGTCGAGGGACTGCTGGAAGCCCTCGTACTCCTGCGCGGTGTAGAACGAGGACCAGCGGTCGCCGCTGCGGCTGACCAGCGCCTGCGCGGCCTGCGGGCCGACCTTGCCGTCGGCGATGGCCTCGGCGATCTCGTCGGTGTCGGCCACCGCGCCGGCCGGGACGGGGACGGAGCCCCGTGCCTGCCGGTCGCCGGCGCGGACGTCGCCGAAGGAACCGGTGGCCGCACCGGTGGCCAGGACCGCGCCGAACACCAAGGTCAGGGCAGCCGCGCTGCCGATGCGGCGCGGCTTCCCGGACAGACAGTGGCTCAGCACGTCGGGCAGTCTAGGCGAGAAGCGGGCGCTGTACGGAAAGTTGGCCGTACGGCGCCCTTTGCGCGAATCAGACCTTGAGGTACTTGCGCAGCGCGATCAGGGCGGCCACCGCGGGCATCAGCATGCCCACGACCAGCACCAGCGGCAGCACCTGCGCGACCTCGCCCCAGCCGAGGAAGTTGATCAGCGGGACCTTGGTCTGCAGCGACAGGCCGTGGTCGATCAGGAAGTAGCGGCCCACGAGCAGCATCAGGCACGCCAGACCGCCGCCGACGAGGCCGGCGAAGGCGGCCTCCATGATGAACGGCATCTGGATGTAGAAGCTGGACGCGCCGACCAGGCGCATGATCCCGGTCTCGCGGCGCCGGCTGAACGCCGACACGCGCACCGTGTTGACGATCAGCATCATCGCCACCGCGAGCATGAACGCCAGCACCACCAGGGCGGCGAGCGTCATGCCGTTGAGGAGCCCGAAGAGGTTGTCCAGCAGTGCCTTCTGGTCCTGCACCTCCTGGACGCCGGGGCGGCCCTGGAACGCGCTGGCGACCACCTGGAACTTGGTCGGGTCCTTGAGCTTGACGCGGAACGACTCCTGCATCTGATCAGGCGTCAGGGAATCGGCCAGCGGCGAGTCGGAGAACTGCTCCTTGTAGTGCTTGTACGCGTCCTCCGCGCTCTCGTGGAAGTACTTCTCCACGAGCGGCAGCGCCTTGAGCTGCTTCTCGATGTCCTGCTTCTGCTCCTCGGTGACGGCGCCCTTGGTGCAGTTGGGGTCGGTCTTGGCGTCGTTCTTGTTGCAGAGGAAGATCGACACCTGGACCTTGTCGTACCAGTAGCCCTTCATCGAGTCGACCTGCTCGCGGGCGAGCCACGAGCCGCCGGCGAGCGCGAGGGAGAGGGCGACGGAGACGATGACCGCGAAGGTCATGGTCAGGTTCCGGCGGAGGCCGACGCCGATCTCCGAGAGCACGAACTGGGCGCGCATGATGTCCTTTCAGCGGGCTTGCGATGTCCAGGGCCGGGGTTAGTGCTGATAGCCGTAGACGCCGCGCGACTGGTCGCGCACCAGCCGCCCCTTCTCGAGCTCGATGACGCGCTTGCGCATCTGGTCGACGATGTTCTGGTCATGGGTGGCCATGACCACCGTGGTCCCGGTGCGGTTGATGCGGTCCAGAAGACGCATGATGCCGACCGAGGTCTGCGGGTCGAGGTTTCCGGTCGGCTCGTCCGCGATGAGGAGCATCGGGCGGTTGACGAACGCGCGGGCGATCGCGACACGCTGCTGCTCACCACCGGACAGCTCGCCCGGCATGCGGTCCTCCTTGCCGCCGAGGCCGACCAGGTCGAGCACCTCGGGGACCGTCTTGCGGATGGTGCCGCGCGGCTTGCCGATCACCTCGAGAGCGAACGCGACGTTCTCCGCGACCGTCTTGTTCGGCAGCAGGCGGAAGTCCTGGAAGACCGTGCCGAGCTGGCGGCGCATGTGGGGCACCTTCCAGTTCGACAGCCGGGCCAGGTCCTTGCCGAGGACGTGCACCGTGCCGGTGTCCGTGCGCTCCTCGCGCAGGAGCAGGCGCAGGAAGGTGGACTTCCCGGAGCCCGAGGAGCCCACCAGGAAGACGAACTCGCCCTTCTCGATTTCCAGCGAAACGTCCCGAAGTGCAGGACGGTTCTGCTTGGGGTAGGTCTTGGAGACGTTGTCGAATCGGATCACGGTCGCACTCCGGATACAGGGGATCGGAGGCGACCTTACGCGAACGCCGAGGGGCCGCGCAGTTCGCGGTCCGGGTTGGTGCGTTTATTCACCAGCCAAAGCAGACAAAGCGGGCATTGGCCACGCGGGTCACTCTTCGGAGTCGCAGGAATGACGCGGGACGCGCCTGACGCAGCGGAAACTGGCACAGTGGTGGAGGGACCGGGAACGGACCGTCCCCGACGCGCGTTGTTCATGGAGCGGCCGTGGGGCCGCAATGGGAGGAGGCGACCGCATGACAGTCGACCGACTGGTGTGCGCCAACTGCGCCGGCCCCGTCAGTGAAGGCCGCTGTGCGGTCTGCCGCGCTCACCGTGCACGCCTGCAGCAGGAGAACCCCTTCGCCGCCATCACGCCGGCGACCCTGATCGCCCTGCTCGTGGCGCTGCTCGCCGTGGCATGGGTGGTCCACGAGGCCACCGCGTAGCGGCACCGTTCGCAGCGGGAAGGGCCCGGGACGTCGATGACGTCCCGGGCCCTTCGCTGTACGTGAGTGCGCGGTGACGCCGCGTGCCGCCGGCGGGGGCTTCCCGATGACGGCACCGTCACCCTGAGTGACGAGGCCGCGGGCCACCGGACACACAGAACAACTGCCGCCCGAAGGACGGCAGTTGTGTCGACCGGCGTCCGTCAGACGGCCGCGGGGCGCTCCTGCTGCTTCCGCCAGCGGATGCCCGCCTCCAGGAAGCCGTCGATGTCGCCGTCCAGAACGCCCTGGGGGTTGCCGACCTCGAAGTCCGTCCGCAGGTCCTTGACCATCTGGTACGGGTGCAGCACGTAGGAACGCATCTGGTTGCCCCACGAGTTGCCGCCGTCGCCCTTGAGGGCGTCCATCTTGGCCTGCTCCTCCTGACGGCGCCGCTCCAGCAGCTTGGCCTGGAGCACGTTCATCGCGCTGGCCTTGTTCTGGATCTGGGAGCGCTCGTTCTGGCAGGAGACCACGATGCCGGTCGGGAGGTGGGTGATCCGCACCGCCGAGTCGGTCGTGTTGACGCCCTGGCCGCCGGGGCCGGAGGCGCGGTAGACGTCGATCCGCAGCTCGGTCTCGTCGATCTCGACGTGGTCGCTCTGCTCGACGACCGGCAGCACCTCGACGCCCGCGAAGGAGGTCTGGCGGCGGCCCTGGTTGTCGAAGGGCGAGATGCGCACCAGGCGGTGCGTGCCCTGCTCGACGGAGAGCGTGCCGTAGGCGTACGGCGCCTTCACCACGAAGGTCGTGGACTTGATGCCGGCCTCTTCCGCGAACGAGGTCTCGTAGATCTCGGTCGCGTAGCCGTGCCGCTCGGACCAGCGCAGATACATGCGCTGGAGCTGCTCCGCGAAGTCGGCGGCGTCGACACCGCCCGCCTCGGCACGGATGTTGACCAGCGCCTCACGCGCGTCGTACTCGCCGGACAGGAGGGTGCGGACCTCCATCTCGTCGAGCGCCTTGCGGACCGACTCCAGTTCGCTCTCGGCCTCGGCGCGGGTGTCCGCGTCGTCCTCGGCCTCGGCGAGCTCGAAGAGCACCGCAAGGTCGTCGATACGGCCGCGCAGCGCCTCGACCTTGCGGACCTCGGCCTGCAGGTGCGACAGCTTGCTGGTGATCTTCTGGGCCGCCTCCGGGTCGTCCCACAGCGACGGCGCCGCCGCCTGCTCCTCGAGCACGGCGATGTCGGCCCTCAGTTTGTCGAGGTCCAGAACGGCCTCGATCGACCCCATGGTGGAGGAGAGGGACTTGAGCTCTTCGGATACATCCAGGACTGCCACGTCCCCCAGCGTACCGGGTGGGCGGCGGAGCATCGGCGGACCCGCGTCCGCACCCCGTTCCCGCACCCGGCGGGCACGGTGGGGCGCGGACGCGGTGCCGGCGCTTCGGATCAGAGCAGCGGCGGCGCGGGATCCGCGGCGGCGGACTCCGCCGCCCGCTGCAACGCGCTGGCCAGAAGGGCCAGGTCGGTGGGGCCGTTGCCGAGCTCGCGGACCGGGCGGCGGGTCGGCGGGTCGCCCATGCGGTCCCACTCCAGGGGAACGACGGTGGGCCGCAGGGTCGCCGTCCGCGGGATGCGTCCGCTGACCCGGCCGGCCTGGAAGGCGGTCACGGCCCCGTCGGGGCGGCGCAGATAACCGCGGCCGGGCAGCGTGTCCTCCAGGGCCGCCGGTTCCTCGACGGCCACCAGCAGGGCCGCGGACTCCGGCTCCTCCGTGCGCAGCGCGATGCGCAGCCGGGCGGCGTCGTCCGCCTCGGTCCCGGCCGTGCGCTCCGGACGGCCGGTGGCGGCCACCAGGTGCACTCCGAGGCGCTCGCCGTCACGGGCCACGCTCTCCAGCGCCCGGACGACGGAACCGGCGGCGGGCCGGCCGGGGCTGCCCAGGGCGGGCGCGACAAGGGCGTCGAAGTCGTCGACCACGACGACGAGGCGGGGCAGCGGCTCCGCCGTGCGCGTCTGGACCCGGACCGCGCCCTGGGGCTGCGTCTCCCCCGCGGCGCCGGGCGTGCGGCCGGGTTCCGCCTGGCGCGGCACCACGGGCACGCGGTGGCGGTCGTGCCACTGCCGGAAGTCCAGCCCGTCCAGCAGCTCCTCGCGCCGCTTCAGCTCCGCGGCGAGGGCCTGCGCGAACTCGCGCATCCGCACCGGGTCGGACGCGCACAGGTACGTGGACACGTGCGGCAGGTCGGTGCAGACGCGCAGGCCCTCGCCGCGCTCGGTGCCCGCGCCGTCGACCAGGACCAGGGCCAGCCGGTCCGGGCGCTCCGCGGCGGCCAGGGCGGCGGCGACGGAGCGCAGCAGTTCGGTCTTGCCCGAGCCGGGCGCGCCGCCGACCAGCAGGTGGGGGCCCTCGGCCACCAGGTCCACCAGGACGCGGCCGCCGGGGCCGGCGCCGAGGACCGCAGCGGCGGCTCCGCCGGAGGGCGCGGGCGCGGCCCAGCGGGCGGCGATCTTGGCCGGGGTGGCGAGGGCGAGGTCCAGCTCGTCCAGGAGGCGGGCGGTGCGCGGCAGCGCGGAGCGGGTGAAGCGGGGCGCGGCGGCATCGCCCTCGCGCAGCGGTGCCAGGGCCCGGGCGAAGCGCTCGGCCCAGGCGGTGGAGACCGCCTCGACCGTCATCCGCTCCGGTCCGTGCGGCTCGATGCGCAAGGTGGTGGCCACGTCGCCCTCCAGGACGGCGACGGCGCCGCACTGGGCGGCCAGCCGTTCCTGGTTCTCGGCCAGGCACAACACGTGGACGCCGACGGACGGGCCGGTGGCGGCGATGCGGTCGACGGCCTCGCCCAGATAGGCCGAGCCGGGGTCGCCGTCCACCACGAGCAGGGTGTGCGGTCCCTCGCGGTCGGCGGCGGCCTCGGCGACCGCCTCGGGGGTCGCCGTCGCCCAGCCGGTCCCGAGCGGGCCCTCCTCGATGCGCCGGACCAGCTCGGCGACGCGCGCCTCGGCCTGCTCGCGGTCGGTCGCGGTGAGCAGGCGGCAGTCCTGGCCGCGGGCGGGCCGCAGATGCGGCAGCCAGTGCAGCCAGGCCCATTCCTCGGCGCGCTGTTCGGCGGGGCGGGAGCGGTCGGCGGCCAGGAGGGCGACCTCCAGCGCGCCGGGCGGGTGCAGGGCGCACAGCTGGGCGATCACGGCCCGGGCGAGCCCGGTGAGCCGGGGGCGGGGGCCGGCGAGGCCGAGCACCTGGGTGTGCGGGTCGCGCAGGTCGATTGTGAAGGGAACGGCGGGCAGGGTGCGGTAACCGTCCTCGGCGGGCAGGTCGGCGGTGCCCAGGCGGACCGTCAGGGTGTCCGGGTGACCGGGGGCACGCTCCCACAGCCGCGGGCCCGGCCCGAGGGCGGTCAGCAGCACCGCCGCGGGGTCCGGCCAGCGCTCGCGCAGCCCGGCCGCGTCGGTGACGGCGTGGCCCGGGCCCGCGCTTCCGTCCGGTCCCGTGCCGTCGGGAAGGTCGCGCCCCGTGGCCAGGCGCCTCGCCCAGCTTCCTATGGCACCGGCCATCCGGCTGCCGGCCTCGGCAGCACGCCCGGCGGACCGGCGGCCCTGTGCGGGCACGACCGCCCGCGCCTGCTCGGACAGTCCGCGCTGCGGGGTGTCGCGGCGGCCGCCCGCCCCGCCGGCGGGTGCCGGCGGCGCCTCGGGGGCCGCCGTCCCCGGGGCGCCGGGAGCCTCCGCCGGCCCGGTGTCGGCCGGGGCCTCGCCCGCGGTGGCGCCGGGCCCGTCGGAGCGGTCCGCGGGGCCCGACGGCCGGGCGGGGCGCCAGGTGGCCACGGCGTCGCCGTCGGGCCAGGAGGCGGGCGGGAGGGTGACGTGCAGATGGCCCTCGGCGTCCGGGACGGCGGGGATGGACGCCGGAGGGGGCGGGACCGTGGACCCGGGCGGGGTGGGTTCCAGCTGGAGGAGGGACTCGCCGATGCGCAGCAGCGCCCCGGGGTCGAACGGGACGCCGCGGGGCCCGACGGGCCGGCCGTCGAGCGTGGTGCCGTTGGTGGAGCCGAGGTCGTGGACGGTGACCCGGCCCGCGGCGTCCACGGTGATGGCGCAGTGCAGCCGGGAGACGTCGGGGTCGTCCAGCGGGACGTCCGCGTCGGCGGACCGCCCGACCCGGATCCGGCCGCCCTGCAGCAGATGGACCCCGCCGGCGTCGGGACCGCCTATGACGTGCAGCCGGGCGGCGGCGGAGGGGCGTTCCTCGTGGTGGCCGTCGGCGGGCGCGTGCAGGGAGAGCACGGCGCCGTCGAGCAGGGGCGGCACGCCGAGCACGGCGGTGGCCGGGTCCAGCCGTTCGGCGCCCGCGTACAGCGGTGGCAAAGACCGCAGGGACCCCAGGGACCCCAGCGACGCAGTGGAGCGCGCGGGCTGCCCGGAGCTGCCCGTGCCCGAGGTCAGGGCACCCGCCACGGCTCCCAGGAGAGTGCCCGCGGGCGCGGTGACGAGCACGTCGGAGGAGCGCGCCCCTCGGCCGCCGCGCGGCCCGAGAACGGTCAGCCGGATCTGCATCTCCGTCCACGGTCCCTTCTGCCCGGTCCGCCGGCGGGAAGGGGCCTTGCCCCGCCCGCCGTGCCCGGGCACATCGACACGTACAAGAGCGAACCGACCGGCTCCCGTTGCTCAGCGATCCGCGATCCGCGAGGGCATCCTCCCACTCGCCACTGACAGCCTGCCGCCGGTGCCCACCTTCACGATCTTGAATGATCAGCATTGGGCGAAAAAAGCAACCAAACGACCGTAGTCCGCGTCCTAATCCCACGCCCGCCGCGTGCGTGAACGAGCTCCGCTCCCATGTCGCGGCACTACAGTGGGCGCACACAGGCCACGGACCAGGCCAAGATCCAGGGAGTGCGAGACGTGCGGCCGGTAGGCAGCAAATACGAACTGGTGGAGCCGCTGGGACGCGGTGCCACGGGCACCGTGTGGCGCTCCCAGGTGCGGGACACCGGCGAGACCGTCGCGATCAAGGTGCTCAAGGAAGAGCTCGCGAGCGACCCCGATGTCGTCATGCGCTTCCTGCGGGAGCGCTCGGTGCTGCTGCGGCTGCGCCACCCGCACATCGTCCGGGTGCGCGACCTGGTCGTCGAGGGCGACCTGCTGGCCCTGGTGATGGACCTCATCGACGGCCCTGACCTGTACCGGCACCTGCGCGAGAACGGCCCCTTCTCCCCCGTGGGCGGCGCCCTGCTGACGGCCGCCGTCGCCGACGCGCTCGCCGCCAGCCACGCCGACGGCGTCGTGCACCGCGACCTGAAGCCCGCCAACGTACTGCTCGCCACCGTCACCGGCCCCGACGGCAGCCCCCAGATGCACCCGATGCTGACCGACTTCGGCATCGCGCGGCTGGCCGACTCGCCCGGCCTCACCCGGACCCACGAATTCGTGGGGACCCCCGCCTACATAGCGCCGGAATCCGCCCAGGGCCGGCCGCAGACCTCCGCGGTGGACATCTACGGCGCCGGCATCCTGCTGTACGAGCTCGTCACCGGCCGCCCGCCCTTCCACGGCGAGAGCGCCCTCGAAGTGCTGCAACGGCACCTGAGCGCGGAGCCGCGCCGCCCCACGACCGTCCCCGAGCCGCTGTGGACGGTCATCGAGCGCTGCCTGCGCAAGGAGCCCGCCGAGCGCCCCAGTGCCGAGAACCTGGCCCGTGCCCTGCGCGTGGTGGCCGCCGGCATCGGCGTCCACGCCTCCCCCGCGCAGGCCGAGGCCGCCATCGGCGTGGCCGCGCTGCTCGCGCCCGACCCGGCGCCCGCGACGGTCCCGGACACCCCGCTCGTCCCGCCGGGCACCGCCGACCCCACCCAGGTGCTGCCGAACCGCTCGCCGCTGGGCGGGTACGACCCGACGGCCGCCACCAGTGTGCTGCCCTCCTCCGCGGGACCCGAGGGCGGCGCCGACCGGACCCAGGTCATCCCCGGGGGTTCGCACCCCGCGGCCGGCGGCGACGGCACGCGGGTGATGCCCCCGGTGCCGGGCGGCCCGCCGAACGAGCCGCCGCAGGGCCCGCACCCGTGGGAGTCGCAGCTCAACCGGGCCCGGGCACGCGCCGAGCAGACCGAGATCCAGTACCTGGACCCGGAGCAGGACCCGCTGCGCCGCCGCCCGCGCCGCCAGCAGGGCCCGCAGCAGCCCCCGCAGTCCTACCAGCAGCAGCCCGGCGGCCAGGGGTACGCGCCACAGCAGCCGCCGCCCCATCACCAGCAGCAGCCCCCGCGTCCGCCGCAGCACCGCCAGCCGCAGCCGCAGCAGTACGCCCCGCCGCAGCCCCAGCCGCAGCAGTACGCGCCCCGGCCGCAGCACCAGCAGCCGGTACCGCCGCGCTACGAGCAGCCGCAGCCCCGGCGGTACGAGCCGCAGCGGGCGTCCGCGCCCGAGCCGCCCCCGGCCCGCGAACCACGCCGGGGCAGCGCCAACCCGATGCGCATCCCGGGCCTGGGCTGCCTCAAGGGCTGCTTCACGGTGATCGTCGTCCTGGTCGCCGTCTTCCTGCTGGCCTGGTACTTCGGGCCGTTGCAGGGCTGGTTCGACACCGGCAAGGGGCTGTGGGACACCGTCTCCACGTGGGCGAGCGACATCTGGAACGGGATCACGTCGCTGGGCGACTCCACCGGCGGCACGCCCTCCGCCCCGTAGGGGCCCGGGCGCGGCACCCTGTCGCGCCCGCGCGTTCAGAGGATGACGGCGGAGCATTTCTGAGAGCGTTTTCAAGCGCCACGTCTTGACGCTTCGTCAGCCCGGGCGGACAGTGAACTGCCCGGGCAACCCCCCTTCACGCGCTCCCCCGCCTCTCCCCACAGGAGGACTTGTCATGCGCGCGTCCAAATTGTTCGTCCGGGCCGGCGCGGCCGCACTGCTCGCGCTCGCCGCGGCCCTCCCCGGCCCGGCCTCGGCCAGCGTCCCCCCGCCCGGCACCGGATGGTCCCTGACCTGGAGCGACGACTTCACCGGCGGCGCCGGGTCGGCCCCCTCCAGCACGGACTGGATCACCGACACCGGCACCTCCTACCCCGGCGGCCCCGCCAACTGGGGCACCGGCGAGGTGCAGACGTACACCGCCAGCGGCACCAACCTCCAGCAGGACGGCAACGGCAACCTGCGCATCACCCCGGTCCGCGACGGCTCCGGCCGCTGGACCTCCGCCCGGATCGAGACCCGCCGCACCGACTTCCAGGCCGCCGCGGGTGGTCGGGCCCGCATCGAGGCGCGCATCCAGATGCCGAACGTGACCGGCGCCGCGGCGGCCGGCTACTGGCCCGCGTTCTGGACGCTCGGCGCCGACTACCGCGGCAACTACCAGAACTGGCCCGGCATCGGCGAGTTCGACATCATGGAGAATGTCAACGGGATCAACCAGGTCTGGGGCACGCTGCACTGCGGCGGCAACCCCGGCGGTCCCTGCAACGAGACCAACGGCCTGGGCGCCACCCACGTGTGCCCGGGCAGCGCCTGCCAGGGCGCGTTCCACACCTACACCTTCGAGTGGGACCGCAGCGTCAGCCCCGAGACGCTGCGCTGGTACGTGGACGGCGTGCAGTACCACTCCGTCAACGCCTCGCAGATGGACGCGACGACCTGGGCCAACGCCACCCACCACGGCCACTTCCTGCTGCTGAACGTGGCGATGGGCGGCGCCTTCCCCAACGGCGTGGCGGGCAGCGGCACTCCGACCGGTGCGACCGCCTCGGGCGTGCCGATGCTGGTCGACTACGTGGCCGTCTGGAACTCCGCCGGCAGCGGCGGGGGCGGCGGCGGAGGCGGAGGCACGGGCGCCTACGGCACCATCCAGGCCGAGTCGTACGCCGCCCAGTCCGGCACCGCCACCGAGACCACGACCGACACCGGGGGCGGCCAGGACGTCGGCTGGATCGCGGGCGGCGACTGGCTGCGCTACAACGCGGTCGCCTTCGGCTCCACCGCCGCCCACCAGTTCAAGGCCCGGGTCGCCTCCGGGGCCGCGGCCGGGGTGAGCGGGCTGGTCGAGGTGCGGCTGGACAGCCCCACCGCGACTCCCGTCGGCAGCTTCGCGGTAGGCAGCACCGGCGGCTGGCAGAACTGGACGACGGTCCCGGCCAACACCTCGGCGATCACCGGGACGCACGACGTCTATCTGACCTTCGCCAGCGGTCAGCCCGCCGACTTCGTCAACCTCAACTGGTTCACGTTCACCACCTGAGATTGCCCATGCTGGTGATTTGTCGACTTCTGGAGGGTGATTTCTTCCGCAGAAGCCGCACTCACCCCCGACGGGTTCCCCCAACCGGCTCGCATCCGCGTAGTTTTGTCGCCAACACGACGGCACGTCGGAGGAGTCGGAGCAGCCTTGGGACGCAAGATCGGCAGCCGGTACACCGCGCACCAGGTGCTGGGGCGCGGATCCGCCGGCACGGTGTGGCTGGGCGAGGGCCCCGAGGGCCCGGTCGCCATCAAGCTGCTGCGCGAGGACCTCGCCTCCGACCAGGACCTCGTCGGCCGCTTCGTCCAGGAGCGCACCGCCCTGCTCGCACTGCACCACCCGCACATCGTCGGCATCCGCGACCTGGTGGTCGACGGCTCCGACCTGGCACTGGTCATGGACCTGGTGCGCGGCACCGACCTGCGCTCCCGCCTGGAGCGGGAGCGCAGGCTCGCCCCGGAGGCCGCCGTCTCCGTCACCGCCGACGTCGCCGACGGCCTGGCCGCCGCGCACGCGGCGGGCGTCGTCCACCGCGACGTGAAGCCGGAGAACGTCCTGCTGGACTCCGCCGCGCCGCCCGGACCGGGCGGGGCGCCCCCGGCGCTGCTCACCGACTTCGGCATCGCCCGGCTGGTGGACTCGCCGCGCCGCACGCGGGCCACCCGCATCATCGGCACCCCGGACTACCTGGCCCCGGAGATCATCGAGGGCCTGCCGCCGCGGGCCTCCGTGGACATCTACGCGCTCGCCACCGTCCTGTACGAACTGCTGGCCGGCTTCACACCGTTCGGCGGCGGCCACCCCGGCGCGGTACTGCGCCGCCATGTCACCGAGTCGGTGGCGCCACTGCCCGATCTCCCGGACGAGCTGTGGCAGTTGCTCTCCCAGTGCCTGGCAAAGGCGCCCGCCTCGCGGCTGACGGCAGCCGAAGTGGGCGCGCGGCTGCGGGAGTTGCTGCCGGACCTGGCCGGGCTGCCGCCGCTGGAGGTGGACGCGCCCGGCGACCACCACCACGAGGACGCCGGCGGCTTCGGCGCGGAACCGGCGGGCGCCGGGGAGCCGTACGACCCGCCGGCCGGCCGCCGGCGCGGCGCGGTCCCGCTGGTCCGGGGCGCCGCGCCGGACTCCACCCGGGACACGCACACCAGCATCAAGCTGCCGACCGCCGAGGAGCTCGCCGCGGGCCGTACCGCGGGCGACGACCCGCGCTCCCGGACCCGCCACCGGCACCGCGCCGTCACGGAATCGCCGCAGCGCCGCCGGGCCAAGCTCGGGGCGGCCGCGGCGGCCGCCCTGGTGGCCGCCGGGCTCGGCGGCTGGGCCATCGCCGCCTCCGGCTCCGACGACGGCGGGTCCACCAGCCGGGAGGACCGGGAGCCGGGCGACTCCACGCCGCACGCGCCGACCCCCACCGCGCCCACCGGCGCCGCGGCCTCCCCGCAGGGCGCCGTCAGTTCCGCCGGCGCCGCCGAGGACGCCGCCGACGCGACCGGGGAGGCGTCGCTGCGCTGGACGGGGCTGACGGCGCTGCCGCCGCTCCCGGTGGCCGGCGTCGAGACCACCGGCCGCCCGCGGGCGGTCACGGGCGCCGGGGCGACGTATGTCTTCACCCGGGGCACCGACCGGAACCTGTGGTACCTGGTGGACGGCGGCTGGCACCGGCTCACCGGGATAAGCGTCGCCGACGACCCCTCCGCGGTCTCCTCGCGCGCCGGGCAGATCGACGTGTTCGCGCTCGGCACCGACCACAAGGTGTACCGGCGCACCCTGACCGACGGTGCGTGGGGCGGCTGGTACCAGGTCGACCAGCCCGCCACCTTCGACACCACCCCGGCCGCCGCGTCCTCCGCCCCCGGCCGGATCGACCTGGTCGCCCGCTCCAGCGGCGACCTGGTCACCTCCTCCTGGGTCGACGGCCGCTGGAACGCCTGGGCACTGGTGCCCACCGCCGGCCGCATCACCTCCGCGCCGGGCCTGGTCTCGCGCGCGCCCGGCACCCTGGACGCCTTCGTCGTGCGCAAGGCGGACGGGGCGGTGCTGCGCCTGCCGTACGTCAACGGCGCCTGGCGCCCGTCGGAAGCCGTCACGGGCCTGGAGGCGACCGGCCGCCCGGAGGCCGCCGTCTCCGGGGGGCGGCTGTACGTCGTGGCACCGTCCGGCGACAGCCGGCTGGCCGCCGCCGTGGGCGCCGGCGCCGACTGGGTGCCCGTCCCGGTGGGCACCACCAGCCGCACCGGCGCCGCGCTCACCGGATCCGCGAAAACCCTCACCCTCTACGTCCGCCGTCCCGACGGCTCCCTCGCGCGTACGACCGGCTCGCCGGTCACATGACGGTCACGATCCAACCGCCGCGTGCATGGGCGGTATTGCGGCGGTCATCCGAGCGGGCGTAACACTGAACGCGGAACAGCGGATGACGCGGGACGGTACGCCCGGCGCAGCTGCCCATGCCATCCGGCGGCTGCCACCGCGGCGCGGGTCCGCGCTGAGGGGATGGGCAGGCAGATGCGGACATCCAGCAGGCGCACGCGAGGTACGCGCAGGGCCGTCGTCGCCGCCGTGGCGGCGGCCGCCCTGGCACTGACGGCGGCCGGTTGCGGCGGCGGCAAGAGCGACGAGGGCGGCAACGGCGGTGCCTCGCCGAGCGGTTCGGGCGGCGGCAGCGGCGGCAGCGGCGGAGTGGCACTACCGGACCTCAAGGGGCAGAGCCTCGAGGTCGCGGCGGTGTGGACCGGCCCCGAGCAGAAGCACTTCCAGAAGGTCCTCGACGAGTTCGGCAAGCGCACCGGCGCCGAAGTGAAGTTCGTGCCGACCGGTGACAACGTCTCCACGTTCCTCGGCACCAAGATCGAGGGCGGGCAGCCGCCGGACGTGGCGTTCCTGCCGCAGGTCGGCGTGTTGCGGCAGTTCGCGCAGAAGGGCTGGCTGAAGCCGCTCGGCCCGGAGGCGCAGGCACAGCTGGACAAGAACTTCACGCAGGGCTGGAAGGATCTCGGCGCGTACGAGGGCACGCAGTACGGCGTCTACGCCAAGGCCGCCAACAAGTCGCTGGTCTGGTACAACACCACGGCCTTCGAGAACGCCGGCATCTCGCAACCCCCCACCACCTGGGACGACTTCCTCAAGACCGCGGAGACGGTCTTCGAGTCGGGCACGCCGCCGGTATCGGTGGGCGGCGGTGACGGCTGGACCCTCACCGACTGGTTCGAGAACATCTACCTCTCCCAGGCCGGGCCGGAGAAGTACGACCAGCTCGCCGCCCACAAGATCAAGTGGACCGATCCCTCGGTCAAGGAGGCCCTCACCACCCTCGGCGACCTCTTCGGCAAGAAGGACCTGATCGCCGGCGGCCAGAGCGGCGCCCTGCACACCGACTTCCCCACGTCGGTGACGCAGACCTTCACCGGCAACCCGCCGAAGGCCGCGATGGTCTACGAGGGCGACTTCGTCGGCGCGTTCATCGGCGACAACACCAAGGCGAAGGTCGGCGAGGACGCCAAGGTCTTCCCCTTCCCGGCGGTCGGCTCCGGCAAAGCGCCCGTGGTCAGCGGCGGTGACGTCGGCGTCGTGCTGAAGGACTCCAAGGGGGCGCAGGCGCTGGTGACCTTCCTCGCCTCCACGGACGCGGCCGGGGTGTGGGCGTCCTCCGGCGGCTTCGTGTCGCCGAACAAGTCCCTGGACCTGTCGGTCTACCCGGACGAGGTCTCGCGTTCCATCGCCCAGGGCCTGGTCGCGGCGGGCGACGACTTCCGCTTCGACATGTCCGACCAGGCCCCGGCGGCCTTCGGCGGCACCGCGGGCAAGGGCGAGTGGAAGGACCTCCAGGACTTCCTGAAGAACCCCTCCGACGTGGCGGGGGCGCAGGCGAAGCTGGAAGCGGACGCCGCCAAGGCGTACGCGGGCTGAGGCGGCCGCGATGGCGACGGCGGCGACCGCTCGGGGCCCGGCCGCGCCGGGCGGCGCTCCCCCGGTGCGGCGCAAGGGCGTGGCGGGCACGCGGCGCTGGGTGGCGGCGGTCTTCCTGCTGCCCGCGCTGGTGCTGCTGGGCGCGCTGGTGGTCTACCCGATCGGGTACACCGTCCGGCGCAGCCTCTTCGACAAAGCGGGTTCGGGCTTCGTCGGGCTGGCGAACTACGGCTCGGTCTTCAGTGACGACAGCACCCTGACCGCGCTGCGCAACACCGCGGTCTGGGTGGTCGTGGCGCCGGTCCTGGCCACGGCACTCGGCCTGGTCTTCGCGGTGCTGACCGAACGGGTCAGCTGGGGCACCGCGTTCAAGCTGGTCGTCTTCATGCCGATGGCGATCTCGATGCTGGCGGCGGGGATCATCTTCCGGCTGGTGTACGAGCAGGACCCGGCGCGCGGCGCGGCGAACGCGGTCGTCGTCGGCGTCCACGACACCTTCGCCGGCTCCTCCGCCTACCCCGGTGCCAGGCCCCGGCCCGGCGGGGACCTCGCGGCCTCGGGCGGCGGTTCGTACACCACGCGGCAGGCGGCGCGGGGCGGCACGGCGGTCGTGCTGCCGCTGATCGGCATCCCGGCGGCGAAACTCCCGGCGGGCACGCGCGACGCCCGGCAGGCGGCCCCCGGCCCGGGGGTGACCGGAACGGTGTGGCTGGACTTCACGCCGGGCGGCGGCGGCGCCGCGGGGACCGTCGACACCGGTGAGAAGGCGCTGAGGGGCGTGACCGTGGAGGCCGTCAAGGACGGCAGGGTGGTGGCCTCCGCGACCTCCGGCGCCGACGGCACCTTCGCGCTCCCCGCCTCGGCGGACGGCGCCCGACTGCGGCTGCCCGCCTCGAACTTCGCGCAGCCGTACAACGGGATCGACTGGCTGGGGCCTGCGTTGGTGACGCCCGCCATCATCGGCGCCTACCTGTGGATGTGGGCGGGCTTCGCGATGGTGCTGATCGCCGCGGGGCTCGCCGGGGTACCGCGGGAGCTGATGGAGGCGGCGCGGATCGACGGCGCCAACGAGTGGCAGGTGTTCCGCCGGATCACCGTGCCGCTGCTGGCGCCGGTGCTGGTCGTGGTGGTCGTCACGCTGATGATCAACGTGATGAAGATCTTCGACCTGGTGTACATCATCGCGCCCAGCACCTCGCAGGACGACGCCGACGTCCTGGCGCTGCAACTGTTCCTGTCGTCCTTCGGGGGCGGCAACAACCAGGGCGTCGGCAGCGCGATCGGCGTCATCCTGCTGCTCCTGGTCGTCCCGGTCATGGTGTTCAACATCCGCCGTCTGCGCAGGGAGGCCCGCCGATGACCACCGTCGCAGGCACAGCGGAGCCACCGGAGCCGGCAGGACCCGCTCGGCCCTCCCGCCCGGAGACCGCCGCCCGGGCCGCCAGGAGCCCGCTCGCCGCACGCCTGGCGGAACGGGCCGGCGGCGGCGTGCTGCGCGTGTTCCTCGTGCTGGTCGCGCTGTTCTGGCTGATGCCGACCGTGGGGCTGCTGATCTCCTCGTTCCGCGGCCCCGTCGACATCGCCGCCTCGGGCTGGTGGAAGGTGTTCACCGCGCCCTCGCAGCTGACCGCCGCCAACTACCGCGAGCTGCTGGGCAACGACGCCGTCACCTCCTCGCTGCTGAACACCGCGCTGATCACGGTCCCGGCGACGCTGCTGGTGGTGGTCATCGGGTCCCTGGCGGGCTACGCCTTCGCCTGGATGGAGTTCCCGGGCAGGGACTGGCTGTTCCTGCTCGTCGTGGGGCTGCTGGTGGTGCCGGTGCAGATCGCGCTGGTCCCGGTGGCGCAGCTGTTCGGGGACATCGGGATCTTCGGCGACATCATCGGCGTCGTCCTGTTCCACACCGGCTTCGGCCTGCCGTTCGCGATCTTCCTGCTGCGCAACTTCTTCGCGGAGATCCCGCGGGAGCTGCTGGAGGCCGCGCGGCTGGACGGGGCGGGCGAGCTGCGGCTGTTCGCACGGGTGATCATGCCGCTGGGCGGTCCCGCGATCGCCTCGCTCGGCATCTTCCAGTTCCTGTGGGTGTGGAACGACATGCTGGTGGCGCTGATCTTCTCCAACGCCGACTCGCAGCCCATCACCGTCGCACTGCAGCAGCAGGTCAGGCAGTTCGGCAACAACATCGACATCCTGGCGCCGGGCGCCTTCGTGTCGATGGTGGTCCCGCTGGTCGTCTTCTTCGCCTTCCAGCGGCAGTTCGTCTCCGGCGTCATGGCGGGCGCCGTGAAATAGGCGCGCGGGACCGGGGCCCGGCAACACTCCGTGGCCGGAACGGTCGCCGGACGCGGCACACCCGAAGGGATATAACGGGCACAAGCCGCGTACGTCGATCCTACGGATGTGCTGCCTTGCCCCGGTTCAGCGTCATCGTGCCCGTCCACCAGGTGCAGGCCTATCTGCACGAGTGCCTGGAGTCCGTGCTCGGCCAGAGCTTCACCGACGTCGAACTGATCGCCGTCGACGACCGCTCCCCCGACGGCTGCGGCGCGATCATCGACTCGTACGCGGCCCGCGACCACCGGGTCGTCGCCGTGCACCTGGCCGAGAACACCGGCGCCGGACGCGCCCGCAACGCCGGCACCGCCCACGCCACCGGCGACTACCTGCTCTTCCTCGACGGCGACGACACCCTCGCCCCCGGTGCGCTGCGGGCCGTCGCCGACCGGCTGGCCGAGACGGCGGGACCCGACGTGCTGGTCTTCGACCACGCCCGCACCTACTGGGACGGCCGCGTCGCCCGCGACCGCCGCTCCCACCTGCTCTCCCACGGCGGACCGCCGCCCGGCCCCCTCACCGACCGCCCCGAACTGCTGCGGCTGCCGCCGGTGGCCTGGAACAAGGCCTACCGGAGGGAGTTCGTCGAACGGCACGGCCTGTCCTTCCCGCCCGGCTGGTACGAGGACGTGCCGTGGACCTACCCGGCGCTGCTCGGCGCCGGCAGCGTCGCGGTGCTCGACCGGGTCTGCGTGCACCACCGGCAGCGGCGCCGCGGCAGCATCCGGCACACCACGAGCAGCCGCCACTTCGACGTCTTCGACCAGTACGAGCGGCTCTTCGACCACCTCGACCGCCATCCCGTGCACGACCGGTGGCGGCCCGCGCTCCACCGGCGGATGGCCGACCACCTGCTGCTGATCTACAACAGCCCCGGCCGGCTGCCCCGTTCGTCGCGCGCCGCGTACTTCGAGCGCTGCGGGCGGACCCTGCGCCGACTGCGCCCCCAGGAACCCGGCCGCGCCGGCGGGCCCCGGCGGCTGCTGGTGCGGCTCGGCGCCCGCCATGTCTTCGACGCCGTACGGGCCGCCGGGACCCTGCGCCGGCGGCTGCGCGCACTGGCGCGGACCGCCCGCCTCGCGGGGCGCGCGGCCGCCCTGCGAACGCACTACCGCCTCCAGCGGCACCGCCCCCTGGACCCGCGGCTCGCGGTCTTCGCCGCCGACCGGTACGGCGGCTACGCCTGCAACCCCGCCGCCGTGGAGACCGCCGTCCGCGGCCTCGCCCCGCACCTGCGCACCGCCTGGATCACCACGCCGGAGCACGCCGGCACGCTGCCGCCCGGGGTGCGCCGCGTCCAGCCGGACTCCCCCGCGTACTGGACGGCGCTGGCCCGTGCCACGTACCTGGTCAACAACGTCAACTTCCCGCACGCGTACGTCAAGCGCCCGGGCCAGGTGAACCTGCACACCCACCAGGGCACCCCGCTCGGCCACATGGGCCTGGACGTGCAGGACGACCCGGCCGCCTCGGCCGGCCGGGACTTCGCCCGCATGCTCGCCCACACCGACCGCTGGGACTACTGCCTGTCGGCCAACCCGCACTCCTCGGTGGTCTGGGAACGCGCCTACCCGGCCGGATACGCCACCCTGGAGTACGGCCAGCCCCGCAACGACGTGCTGCTCCAGGCGTCCGCGGAGGACGTACTGCGCCTGCGCGCCGCCCTCGGCCTGCCCGAGGGCGTCACCGCCCTGCTGTACGCCCCGGCCCACCGCGACCACCGGCACGGCTTCCGCCCGGCCGCCGACCCGGCGCGCCTCGGCCGGGAACTGGGCCCCGGATTCGCCGTCCTGTACCGCGGGTGGGCGGCCGGCCTCCCCGAGGGCCTGCCGGGCAACGTGCTCGACGTCTCCGCGCACCGCAGCGTGCAGGAACTGTGCCTGGCCTCCGACGGGCTGATCACCGACTACGCGTCCCTGATGTTCGACTACGCCGTCCTGGACCGGCCGGTCGTCGTGCACGCCGAGGACTGGACGGCCTGCCGGATCGCGCGCGGCGCCTACCTCGACATCACCGCCGAGCCGCCGGGACCGGTCGCCGGGTCCGCGGACGAACTCCTCGCCGTCCTCCGCACCGGCGCCTGGCGCGGCCCGGAGTCCACCCGGCTGCGGGCGGCCTTCCGGGCGCGCTACTGCCCGTGGGACGACGGGCACGCGGCCGAGCGCGTCGTCCGCCGGGTCTTCCTGGGCGAGCCCGGCGGGCTGCCACCGGTCGTACCCCCGGAGGCCCGCCGCCCGGCCCCCGCCCCGGACCTGGCCCGGGCGCAGGCCCACGAACACAGCCGCGCCCAGGACTTCGGCGGCGTGTACGACCAGACCCGCGACCCGGCACCCGGCGGCTGAGGCGCCCCTCAGGGCAACCGCCCCAGCGGAGGCAAGCGGCCCGGCCGGGCACGTCGTACGCCGGGTCCTCCCGGACCCAGGCCCACAAGCACGGCCACGCCCAGGACTTCGGCAACGTGTACGACCAGACCCGCGACCCCGCACCCGGCGCCTGAGGCCCCCAACCGGGCAACCGCCCCAGCGGAGGCAACCGACCCGGCCGGACGCGTCGTGCCGCCGGAGGCCCCCCACCCCGGACCTGGCCCGGACCCAGGCCCACGAACACAGCCGCGCCCACGAGTTCGACGGCGAGTACGACCAGACCCGCGACCCCGCACCCGGCGCCTGAAGCGCCCACCCGGGCACTCCGCGGTTCACCCGTTCGGCCCAGCGGAGGTGACCGACGCGGCCGGGGCGAGTTGAACCCCTCGTTCCCGCACGCCGCCCGTACCCGGAAAGGGTCACGTCAGCCGATGGCCTCGCGCACGCCCCGCCTCACCGTCGTCGTCCCGGTCCACAACGTCGAGGCGCACGTGGCGGAGTGCCTGCGCTCGGTGGCCGCGCAGACCCTCGACGCGCTCGACGTCGTGGTCGTGGACGACGGCTCCACCGATGCCGGCGCCGCCGTCGCGCGCTCCTTCGCCGACCGCGACCCCCGCTTCCGGCTGGTCCGCCAGGACGCCGCGGGACTCGGGCACGCCCGCAACACCGGTGTCCGGCACGCCGATCCGGGCAGCACCTACCTCGCGTTCCTCGACGGGGACGACGTCCTGCCGCCGCGCGCGTACGAGACGCTGGTGCGGATGCTGGACGCCTCCTGCTCGGACTTCGCCACCGGCAACGCGTGGCGGCTCACCGAGGACGGCCGCACCGAGGCCTGGCCGCGGCGCGAGCTGACGCGGAACGTGCCGCGCACCCACGTCACCCGGGACCCCGGCCTGCTCTCCGACCGGGCCGCCTGGAACAAGGTCTTCCGCCGCGACTTCTGGGACCGGCACCAACTCGCCTTCCCCGAGGGCGTGCTGTACCCGGACGCCCCCCTCACCCTGCCCGCGCACTTCCTCGCCGAGGCCGTAGACGTCCTGCACGACCACGTCTGCTACCGGCGGTCGGACGCCGGTGCGCTCACCCGGCGCCTCACCGATGTGCGGTCCGTGCGCGGCGCGGCTGACCGCGTCGCCGCCGTCGACGCGGTCAGCCGCTTCCTCGCCGACCCGGCGCACCCCGGCCGCGCCGCGCGCAAGCGCGCCTACGACCGCTCGGTGCTCACCGACGACCTCCAGGACCTCGTCGAGGCGCTGCCGACGGCGGGCCCGGAGTACCGGCGGGTGTTCATGGAGCGCACCCGGGACTTCCTCGGCAGTGTCGACCGCGGCGTCTTCCCCGAACTCCCCGTCGCGCAGCGGATCGTGTGGCACCTGGTCGCCAAGGACCGGATCGACGACCTCGTCGCGTTCCTGGACCACCAGCGCGCCAACCCCGCCGGTTTCTCCGTCGCCGGGCCGCCGTTGCGCAAGCGCGCGGTGGTCCCCGCCGCGGACGGCACCCCGATGGCGCTGCCCCCGTCCGTGGCACGGCTGCGCCGTACGGACCTGCCCGTACACGCCGAGGTCGCCGAAGTGGCGCGGGAGAACGGCCGGCTGGTGCTGCGCGGCCACGCCTACCTGCACAACATCGACGCCGGGCAGCCCGGCGACGCCCACATCACCGCCGTCGCCCTGAACGGCCGGCGCCGCCGGGTCAAGGCGCTGCTGC
Source organism: Streptomyces sp. NPDC088733 (assembly GCF_044751185.1). NCBI lineage: Bacteria > Bacillati > Actinomycetota > Actinomycetes > Kitasatosporales > Streptomycetaceae > Streptomyces > Streptomyces sp. NPDC088733. The sequence continues at coordinate 32,449 of NZ_JBIVLH010000039.1, read as the reverse complement.
TGCCGGTGCGCATCCACCAGGAACCGGCCGCGACGACCGGCTCGCGCCAGGAGGAACACTGCTACGACTGGTCGGGCTTCGAGATCACCGTCGACCCGGCGCGGCTGCGGCCGGGCCGGTGGCGGATCGCGGTGGTCGTCGCGGCGAGAGGCGTCATCCGCACGGCGGGACTGCGCGCCGCGGAATCCGGCTCCGGTGCCTCCCCGCAGTCGTACCCGGCGGGCGACGGGACCCGCGTGGTGCCGTACCACCGGGCCGGGCGGCTGCACCTGTCGGTGGAGCCGGTGACCGGGGCGGTGACGGACCACCGGGCGGGCCCCGACGGGACGGTGGAGCTGGACGTCACCGGCGCGCCGGACGCGACCGCGCTGCGCCTGACGCTCGCCTCGACGCGGGTGCTCCGCACGTATCCGCTTCAGGACCCGGACCACGGCGTCCGCCCGGTCCGCGTGCCCCTCGCCGACCTCGCGGACGTCCGGCCCGCGCTGGAGCCGGGCCCCCGGCAGATCGCCCCGGAGACCACCGAGACCTGGGAGGCCGTCCTGATGCGGCCGGGCGGCACCGACCCGGTCCATCTCGACGGGGACCTGCCCGCCGGCCACTACCCGCTCGGCACGGACGCCCGGTTCGGCGGTGTCCGCCGCGAACTGCTGGTCGAGGCCGACACCGCGGGCCGGCTGGTGCTGCGCGACCGCACACCCCAGCCGGTCGTGGACGCCGTCGGCTGGACCGCCGAGGGCGCCCTCGTCCTCACGGGGCGGCTCTCTCCGGACACCGCCGCCGGACGGGCCGAACTGGTGCTGCGCCACGGCACGTTCAGCGTCGAGCACACCTTCCCGGTACGGCTGGACGGCACCGCCGCGCCCCTGGACCCGGCGGGCCGGCCCCCGCACCGCGAGGGCCGCCGCTTCACCGCGACCGCGCGTCCCGGCCGGATCGAGACGCTCGCCGGGACCGTGCCGCTGGCCGAGGGCCGCTGGGACCTGTGGCTGCGCGCCGGCGGGCACGACGCGCCCGTGCGGGTGGCCCCCGGCGTGTTCGACGCGCTGCCGATGGCGGCGGGCTCCGGCGGCAAGGCGTTCACCGTGGACCGGCGCCTGCACGACCGGCTGTTCGTGGCGGCCGGCCCGACCGTGCCGGAGCCGCAGCGCGGCCCGTACCGGCAGCGCGTGCTGCGCGAGACGCACTACCCGCGCACCCGGGGCCTGCCGCGCCGCGAGACCGTGCTGTACAGCTCCTTCGGCGGCCGCTCCTGCGGCGACTCCCCGCGCGCCGTCCACGAGGAACTGCTGCGCCGCCCCGAGGCCGACGGCCTGGAGCACCTGTGGGTGGTGCGGGACGGCCAGGCGGTACCGCCGGGGACAGCGCGGCCGGTGGTCCTGCACAGCGCGGCCTGGTACGAGGCGCTGGCGCGCAGCCGCTACGTGGTGACCAACACGCATCTGCCGCAGTGGTTCGTCCGCCGCCCCGACCAGCGGGTGCTCCAGACCTGGCACGGCACACCGGTCAAGCGCACCGGCCGCGACCTGGCCGGCACCCTGTGCGCGGACCTGCCCCACCTGCCGCGCCCGCCCCACGACACGGGCCGCCAGTGGAGCGTGCTGCTGTCGCCGAACACGGCCGGCACGGGCGCGCTGCGCACGGCGCTCGCCTTCGACGGCGAGGTCGCCGAGACCGGACTGCCGCGCACCGACGTGCTGTTCGCCGACGACCGCGACAAGATCGCCGCCGCGCTGCGGGACCGGCTGGGCATCCCGCGGGGCCGCACCGTCGTGCTGTACGCCCCGACCCGGCGCGACGACCTCGCGTACGACGCCGGCCACTACCGCCGCTCCCCGCACCTGGACCTGGCGGAGGCCGAGGCCGCCCTCGGCCGGGACCACGTGCTGCTGTACCGCTCGCACCCGCTGGTCGCCGACCGGCTGCGGCCCGGACGGTCCGGCTTCGCCCGCGACGTGTCCGCGCACCCGGACGCGGCCGAACTGCTGCTGCTCGCCGACGTGCTGGTCACCGACTACGCCTCGCTCGCCGCGGACTTCGCCAACACCGGCCGCCCGATGCTCTTCCTCGTCCCCGACCTGGAGCACGTCCGCGACACCCTGCGCGGCTTCTACCCAGACTTCGAGGCCCAGGCGCCCGGTCCGCTGCTGCACTCCACCGCCGAGGTCGCCGGCGCGCTGCGCGACCTGGACACCGTGGCACGGCACAGCGCCGACGCGTACGCCCACTTCCGCGCGACGTTCTGCCACCTCGACGACGGCCGGGCCGCCGCCCGCGCCACCGACCGCCTCCTCGGCCTGCCGGACACCGCACGCGACTGAGCCGGACCCCGTGCCCCGCTCCACGCCCGCCGTCCCGGCCGACGGCCCCTCAGAAGGGCGCGGCCCAGGGGCGGCCAGTCGGCCGCAGCCCCCTCCCACGAACGAGTGGCGGGACGCGGGGACACGTCCCCGTACGGACCCGTCGGGGATGCAGCACCGCATGTCACGGCCGAACATCGTGATGACGAGCTGACGACGGCCGGGAGGGCTGCGTGACCGGCGTTCTGACGACCCAGCGGGACTGGCGTATCCAGACCTACGAGCTGCGCCGGGTGCGGCGCCCCTCGCCGTACCTGATTCTGGGCACCCTGTTCTGGCTGGTGGTGGCCCTGCGGACGTGGGACGCCGTGCCCGCCGCCGACTTCGGGCAGCACGCCGCCGCGATCGAGCGGATCGCGGCGGACTGGCGGCACCCGTCCAACCCGCTGCTCGACATGCCCGGCGCCGGCAGCCCCTACTTCACTCCGTACACGGTGCTGCTGGGGCTGCTGAGCAAGCTCACCGGGGTGCCGGGCTGGCAGCTGCTGAAGGGCTGCGGCCCGCTCAACCTCGCCCTGGTCGTCAGCGGCATCGGCGCCTTCACCCGCACCCTCAGCACGCGGCGCTGGGCGCCGGTGCTGGCGCTGGCGGCGTTCGTGCTGCTGTGGGGGCCGGAGCACAAGGAGTGGAGCGGCTTCCTCGGGCTCCAGTCGATGACCCTCGGGCTGACCTACCCGAGCGCGTTCGCGATCGGCCTGACGTTCTGGACGTGGGCGATCACCGCCCGCACCGCGCGGCGCGGCGTCGGCGGCCCGTGGCTGCACACCGGGCTCGGCCTGCTGCTGGGCGTCATCCTGCTCGTCCACCCGTTCACGGCGATGGGCGCGGTCATCGGCGTGGCCGCCCTGGTGCTCGGCCTCCAGCAGACCCCGATCGTCGCCGGGATCCTGGGCCGCTGGGCGCTGACGGCCGCCGTCGCCTTCGCGGTCGCCGGCTGGTGGCCGTACTTCAGCCTCTCCGCGCTGCTGGGCGACCCCACGGTCGACGGGATCCACCGGCAGCTCTACGGCGACCTGTGGCAGTGGTACGGGCTCGCCCTGGCCGGTCTGCCGGCGCTGCTGTACCGGCTGCGGCTGAACCCGCTGGACCCGCTGGTGCTGATGTTCACCGGGGACTGCGCGGTCGCCGCGTACGGCTGGTTCAGCGGCGAGTACTCCTACGGGCGGATCTTCGGGCTGCTGCTGGTGCCGCTGCAGTTCGCGCTGGCCGTCGAACTCGCCGAGGCCCCGCCGTGGACGCTGCTGCGCACGGTGCTGGCGCCGCTGGCCGCCGTGGCCGCGTGCGTGGGCCTGGTGGCGCAGGCCGGCGCGATCGTCCCGAAGCGCTTCGTGCCCCCGGCGGTGCACCTGCAGCGGCTGAGCCAGTGGCCGAGCTACCAGTGGGCGCAGCGGCACGTGGCGCCCGGCGACGTCCTCCTGACCGACGCCTACGGGCCCGCCCATGTGATGCCGGCCTACGGCGCGTTCCTGGTCGCCCCCACCTGGCCCGACCCGTCGACCACGGCGGCGGAACGGGGGCGCCGCGCCGCCGACGTCCGCACCTTCCTGGCCCCGACGACCGCACCGGACCAGCGGCAGGCCATCGCCCGCCGCTACCACGTCCGCTGGATCATGACGGCGCCCAGGGCCCCCGTCCCGCCCGGCGCCTCGCTGGTCGCCACCGGCCCGCACACGCGCGAACGCCTCTACCGGATCGGGTGACAAGAGAACGCGGGCCGACGGCGAAGGGGCCGGGGGAAGACCCCCGGCCCCTTCGCCGTGCGGCGGCCCGCGGCGGGGACCGTCAGCGGTGCGTGCGCAGCAGCGTGCGGAAGGTCCGCATCGCCACCGACAGGTTCGCCAGGTCGAACGCCTCCGACCCCCGGATCTCGTCCAGGGTGGTGCGGGCCCGGGCGACCAGGGCACCCCTGGCCTCCTCCCACGTCTTGAAGCGCTGCTCCGGCGTGGAGGAGCCGTTGCCCACCGAGAGCACGTCCGCCGTCAGCGCGGCGTGCGCGGCGAACAGGTCCTCGCGGATGGAGGCACGGGCCATGGACTGCCACCGGTCGGCGCGCGGCAGCTCGATGATCCGGTCCAGCAGCTGCGTGATCTGCAGGCGGTCGGCCAGGTCGTAGTAGACCTCGGCCACCGCCAGCGCGTCCTTGCCGCTGCGGTCGGCGACGTCCACGATGTCCAGCGCCGGGAAGGCGGAGGAGAACCCGGCCACCTTGGTGGCCAGTTCCTCCGGCACGCCCGCGCCGGTGAGCTCGTCGTGGATCGACTGGTACCACTCCAGGTCCGCGCCGCGCAGCAGCTTGGGCAGCTCGGCCCAGACCCGGGTGACCCCGTCATGGAAGAACTCGATGGTCTCCGCGATCCGCAGCGGCTGCGGGCGGTTGTTGAGCAGCCAGCGCGAGGCCCGCTCCACCAGCCGCCGCGAGTGCAGCCGGACGCGGGTCTGGACATCGGCCGGCACGACGTTGTCGAGGGCCTCGACGTCGTCCCAGATCCGGTTCAGCCCGAAGATCGCGCGGGCCGCGGTGTGCGCCCGCACGATCTCCTCGCTGGTGGCCCCGGTCTCCTCCTTGAAGCGGTGGAGGAAGGTGCTGCCGCCGGTGTTGACGGTGTCGTTGACCAGCACCGTCGTGATGATCTCGCGGCGCAGCGCGTGACCGTCGATCTGCGCGGCGAAGCGCTCGCCGAGCGCCGTCGGGAAGTACGCGTCCAGCAGCCGCCGCAGGTACGGGTCGTCCGGCAGGCCGGTGGCGAGCAGCTCCTCCGCCGCGGTGATCTTGGTGTAGGCCAGCAGGACGGCCAGCTCCGGCTGGGTCAGGCCCTGGCCGGCGGCCAGCCGCTCGCGGATCTGCCGGTCGGTCGGCAGGAACTCCAGCGCCCGGTCCAGCTTGCCGTCGCGCACCAGCCTGCGGATGAAGCGCTGCTGGGCGTGGAGCAGACTGGCCGACTGGGCCATGCTGTTGGCCAGCGCCACGTTCTGCGCGTAGTTGTTGCGCAGCACCAGGGAGCCGACCTCGTCGGTCATCTCGGCCAGCAGGGTGTTGCGCTGCTTGACCGTCATGTCGCCCTCGGCGACGACCGCGTTGAGCAGGATCTTGATGTTGACCTCGTGGTCGGAGGCGTCCACACCGGCGCTGTTGTCGATGGCGTCGGTGTTGACCCGGCCCCCGGCCAGGGCGAACTCGATGCGGCCGAGCTGGGTCAGGCCCAGGTTGCCGCCCTCGCCGATGACCTTGGCGCGGACCTCCGCGCCGTCCACGCGGATGGCGTCGTTGGCCTTGTCGCCGACGTCCAGGTGCGACTCGGTGGACGACTTGACGTAGGTGCCGATGCCGCCGTTCCACAGCAGGTCCACCGGGGCCTTGAGGATCGCCTTCATCAGGTCGGCCGGGGTCATCTTCGCCGCCGGCTGCTCGATGCCGAGCGCCTTGCGGATCTGCGGGGTGAGCGTGATCGCCTTCGCGCTGCGCGGGAAGACCCCCCCGCCCGCCGAGATCAGCTTGGCGTCGTAGTCCGCCCACGAGGACCGCGGCAGCTCGAACATCCGGCGGCGCTCGGCGAAGGACACCGCCGCGTCCGGCGTCGGGTCGAGGAAGATGTGCCGGTGGTCGAAGGCCGCGACCAGCCGGATGTGCTCGCTGAGCAGCATGCCGTTGCCGAAGACGTCACCGGACATGTCGCCGACGCCGACGACGGTGAAGTCCTCGTTCTGGGTGTCGTGGCCCATCTCGCGGAAGTGCCGCTCGACGGACTCCCACGCGCCGCGGGCCGTGATGCCCATCTTCTTGTGGTCGTAGCCGACCGAGCCGCCGGAGGCGAACGCGTCGCCGAGCCAGAAACCGTAGGAGTTCGCGACCTCGTTGGCGATGTCGGAGAACGACGCGGTGCCCTTGTCGGCCGCGACCACCAGGTAGGTGTCGTCGCCGTCGTGGCGGACCACGTCGGCCGGCGGCACGACCTGGCCGCCCACCAGGTTGTCGGTGATGTCGAGGAGACCGGAAATGAAGGTCTTGTACGAGGCGATGCCCTCGGCCAGCCACGCGTCGCGGTCGGCCGCCGGGTCGGGCAGCCGCTTGCCGACGAAGCCGCCCTTCGCGCCGACCGGCACGATGACGGTGTTCTTCACCATCTGCGCCTTGACCAGGCCCAGCACCTCGGTACGGAAGTCCTCGCGCCGGTCGGACCAGCGCAGACCGCCGCGGGCGACCTTGCCGAAGCGCAGGTGCACGCCCTCCACCCGCGGGGAGTACACCCAGATCTCGTACTCCGGGCGCGGCGCGGGCAGGTCCGGGATCGCCTGCGGGTCGAACTTCATCGACAGGTAGGCGTGCGGCTTGCCGCCGTCCGCGCGCTGGAAGTAGTTGGTGCGCAGCGTCGCCTTGATCAGCGTGAGGAAGGAGCGCAGGATGCGGTCCTCGTCCAGGCTCGCGACCTGGTCCAGGGCGGCGTCCACCTCCTCCAGCAGGGCGTCGGTCAGCTCGCTGCCGGCCCGCTGGTGGTCCGGGGACAGGCGCGCCTGGAAGAGGTTGACCAGCAGCCGGGTGGTGTGGACGTTGTTGCGGAGGGTGTCCTCCATGTAGTCCTGCGAGAAGGCCGTGCCGGCCTGCCGCAGGTACTTGGCGTAGGCGCGCAGCACCATCGCCTGGCGCCAGGTCAGACCGGCGCTCAGCACCAGCGAGTTGAAGCCGTCGTTCTCGGCCTGACCGGTCCAGGTCGCGGTGAAGGCGTCCTGGAAGCGCTCGCGTGCGTCGTCCCCGAGGTCGCCGAGCGAGGGGTCGATGCGCAGCCCGAAGTCGTAGATCCAGGCGCGGCCCGCGTGCTCCTCGCCGTCCTGCGACGAGGAGGGCGTGCGGCGCAGCTCGTAGGGGCGCTCGTCGGTGACCTCGACGCCCAGGCGCTGGAGCGCCGGCAGCACCGCGGACAGCGACACCGGCGCACCGGTGCGGTAGATCTTGAAACGGCGCTCGCCGGGGGCGGCGCCGACCGGCTCGTACAGGCTGAGGCAGAAGTCCTCGCCGTTGAGCCGCTCCAGGTGCTGCAGGTCGGCGACGGCGGCACGCGGGCTGAAGTCGGCGCGGTAGCCGTCGGGGAAGGCCTGCGCGTAGCGGCGGTTCATCTCGGCGGCGCGCTCCTCGCCGCACTCGGCGTTCAGCGCCTCGGCGAAGCCGTCGGACCAGGAGCGCACGGCCTCGGTCAGCCGGCCCTCGATACGGTCGACATCGCCCTCGCTGAGCTGCGGCAGACGGGTGCCGGGGGCGACCCGAACCACGAAGTGCAGCCGGGAGAGCACCGACTCGGTGCTCCAGGCGGTGAAGTCGACGGTGACGCCGTTGAGTTCCTCCTTGAGGATGTCCGTCAGCCGCAACCGGGACGCCGTGGTGAAACGGTCGCGCGGCATGTAGACCAGCGCGGACAGGTAGCGCCCGTACTCGTCCTGCCGCAGGAACAGCCGCAGCCGGCGGCGCTCCTGGAGGTACAGCACGCTGGTGACGGTCTGCCGCAGCTCGTCCGGCGAGGTCTGGAACAGCTCGTCGCGCGGGTAGGTCTCCAGGATCTGCAGCAGGTCGCGGCCGTCGTGGCTGTCCGGCGAGACCCCGGCGCCCTCCAGCACCTCGGCGACCTTGCGCCGGATGACCGGCACCCGGCGCACCGACTCGGTGTACGCGGCCGAGGAGAACAGGCCGAGGAAGCGGCGCTCGCCGATGACGTTGCCGTCGGCGTCGAACTTCTTGACGCCGATGTAGTCCAGGTACGACGGCCGGTGCACGGTGGCCCGGCTGTTCGCCTTGGTGATGATCAGCAGCCGCTGCTCGCGGGCCTTCTTGCGGGCGTCGACGGGCAGCCGGTTGAACGACGGCGACACCGGGTGCGCGTTGTGGCGGCCCTCGTCGTCGTGGTGGTGCGGGTCGGAGCGCAGGATGCCGAGCCCGGTGCCGGGCACCGCGGTGAGCACGTCCTCCTCGCCCTCGGGGGTGCTCTCCGTGGTGAGCGCGTACTCCCGGTAGCCGATGAAGGTGAAGTGGTCGTCCGACAGCCAGCGCAGCAGCTCCCAGGCCTCACCGACCTCCTGCTCGGGCAGCGGCGGCGGGGTCGCGGCGAGCTCGTCGGCGATGCGCAGCGCGCCGTCGCGCATCTTCTGCCAGTCCTCGACGGCCTCGCGGACGTCGGACAGCACGCGCCGCAGGTCGGCGCCGATCTGCTTGAGGTCCTCGCGGTCGGTCTCGCGGTCGATCTCGACGTGGATCCAGGACTCGGTCAGCACGTCGTGCGGCAGGTGGGCGCCGTCGCCGGGGACGGCCTCCAGCACCTCCAGCAGGTTGCCGGTCAGGTCGCGGCGCACGAGCATCTGCGGATGGACGACCACGTGGATCGCGCGGTCCTGCCGGGACAGCTCATTGGTGACGGAGTCGACGAGGAACGGCATGTCGTCGGTGACCACCTCGACGACCGTGTGGCTGCAGGTCCACCCGTTCTCCTCGACCGAGGGCGTGTGCACGCGCACGTTCGCGGTGCCCTGCGGGCGCACCTCGGCGAGGCGGTAGTGGGACAGCGCCGCGCCGTAGACGTCCACCGGGTCGCGGTGGACGAGGTCCTCGGGCGCGCTGTGCAGGTAGTAGCGCTGGAGGAAGGAGTCCAGCGCCTCCTTCACCGGGCCCGCACTGCCGTCCGCCCCTGCTTGGCCGGGAGCCGGCGTTCCCCCCGCCGAAGGTCCGGGGCCCACGCGGGCCGCCCGTTCCAGCAGCTCGGCCTTGGCTTCGTCCAGCTTGGTCTGCATGTCCTCATGCTCCCTGTCGCGCGCCGTTGCGTGACGTAGGTCGTGGTGATCGATGGATCAGCGCTGATCACGCTGTAAGGCTATCGCTACGGCCGGGGGGGCTGTCAGGGCCTCTTTGTGTACAAAAGCACGAACCAATCTTTGACGAACTGGACAGTCCGGCCGCGCGGGTGCAGGTTGAGGAGGTGACCGTACGGAGGTCGTAACGAGACGTTCACCCACGCCACGGGAAGGGACGGGAAACCCGGTCATGGCCACCAAGATCCTGATCGTCACCGGCGACGCGGCCGAGTCGCTCGAAGTCATGTACCCGTACCAGCGGCTCCTCGAAGAGGGATACGAGGTGCACATCGCGGCGCCCAGCCGCAAGAAGCTCCGGTTCGTCGTGCACGACTTCGAGGAGGGCTTCGACACCTACACCGAGAAGCCGGGCTACACCTGGCAGGCGGACCTGTCCTTCGCGGACGTCGACCCCGGCGCGTACGCGGCCGTCGTCGTCCCCGGCGGGCGCGCCCCCGAGTACCTGCGCAACGACCCCGAACTGCGCAAGGTGCTCAAGGCCTTCTTCGACGCCGACAAGCCCGTCGCCCAGATCTGCCACGGGCCGCTGCTGACGGCCGCGGTGGGCGCCCTCAGCGGGCGCCGCGTCACCGCCTACCCGGCACTGGAGATGGACATGGAGGCGGCGGGCGCCGGCTTCCAGGACACCGCCGTCGTCGTGGACGGCATGGTGGTCTCCTCCCGCGCCTGGCCGGACCACCCCTCGTGGATGCGGGAGTTCCTGACCGTGCTGCGGGCCAAGGCGCCGGTGACCTGAGGCGGGCGCCGCTCCGGGCGGCCGGGGCCCCGCGCCTGCCTCAGGCGACCAGGGCCTCGGCCGTCTCCACGGCCTCCAGCAGGGTGTCCACGACCGGGACGCCCGCCTTCTCCAGGCTGGCCCGGCTGTGCGAACCGCCCGTGTACAGCACCGCGAGGGCGCCCACGTGCCGGGCCGCCACCGCGTCGTCGACCGCGTCGCCGATGACCACGACCCGGCCCGCCGCTATGCCGTCCATCGCCGCCAGGTGCCGCGCCATCTGCTCGGACTTGCCGGTGTGGCTGCCCTCGGTGCGGCCGTCCACGCGCACGAAGTGGTTCTCGATGCCGTGCGTGCGCAGGATCGGTATCAGCTGCTCGTGCGGGGCCAGCGAGCACAGCGACTGGGTGAGCCCCTCGTACCGCCGGCGGGCCAGGATCTCCGCGGCGCCCTCCGCGAGGCAGCAGGTGCCGGCGAGGGCCCAGTAGTGGCGATGGAAGATCTCGTCCATCACCTCCCACTCGTCCTCGGTGGGCAGGCGTCCCATGAGCCGCTCGTAGAACTTCGGCACGGGCACGCAGTACAGCTCGCGGTAGCGCTCCAGCGTGATCCGCGGGAGGCCGATCTCGGCGAAGGAGGCGTTGGTCGCCTCGATCACCGCGTCGATGTCGTGGAGCAGCGTGCCGTTCCAGTCCCACACCAGATGCGCGTTCACATCCGGAACCGTACCCAGACCCTCCCGGCCCAAGGCAAGTGCCGAGGTCACATACGAAGCCGCATCGTAGACACCGGCGCCCGCCGGGGCCGCCTCCGGGCGGTCCGCGGGGCGGTCACGCGATCAGCGTGGGGATCTCCTGCGTGGCGTACCAGAGCAGTTCGTGGTCCTCCGCGCCGTCGACCGTGAAGCGCGCGTCGTCGTCCCCGGCGTCGGCCGCGCCCAGGGCCCCCGCGGCCGCGGCGATGTCCGCCTCGGCCTCGTCGGCGTCCGCGTGCACCGCCGCGGCCCGCGCCATCGGCACAGGCGCGGACAGCCGGACCGCGCCGAGGGCGGACGGGTCCAGGGCGCGGTCGGGGTCGAAGGAGACGGCGGCGTCGGCGACGTCCACGGCGAGCACGACACGGCGGCGCGGCGCGTCCGGGGTGAGCGCCAGCTGCCGCAGCGAGCTCTGGGCGGCCCGGGTCAGGGCCGCGTACTCCAGTTCCTCGATGTCGTCGGAGACGTACCACTCGCGCAGGCTCGGGGTGACCGCGAAGGCGTCCAGCGGGGCGGGGCCCAGCTCGCCGGCCTTGTGCGCCTCGGCCAGGCCGGGAAGGGTCGTGGGGATGTAGACGCGCATGGCGTCAGCATACGTGCGCGGCACTCCGGATAGGTGAATCCCGGCCCACCTCCCGTGCCGCCCCCGCTCGGCTTCCGCACCGTGCGGCACCCCGCGTACAACCCGGTTACCAATCGGTAGACCACGGGGGTCCTCACATGCCTGTCACCACTTCGTCACCCAGCGCGACCGTCCGCGCGCACACCGTCACCGCACTGCCGCCCCATGTCTGGTTCGCCGGGCGGCTGCTGGACGTCCTCACCGGACGCCGGCCGGTCGCCGGCCTCGCGGGACGCGTGCGCCCCGAGGCCTACGACCGCCTGTGGGACCTGGTGAACGCCCGCGCCGACTGGGGCTACGTCGCCCGCGGGCACACGCCCCGGCTGCTCGGCAGGCCGCGGGTGTCGCCCTCCCCCGACGGCACGGCCCTCGAGGTCGCCGCCACCGTCGCCCTCGCCCCCGGCATCGTGCGCGCGCTCGCCTTCCGCCTGGAGCGCGACGCCGCCCCGCCGGGCGGCGGCCCCGGCCACTGGCGCTGCACCGCCGTGGAGGCCCGCTGAGACGCCGCCGGGGCCGGCCCCCGCAGGAGTCCGGCCCCGGCCGCCCGCGTCACCGCGGAAGTGCCCTTCGACGCCGCCGCTACTTCTTGCGGCGCCGGCCGCCCTTGGCGGCGCGACGGCGCTCCGCCCGGGTCAGGCCGTCCGACTCGGGGATGTCGCTGTCGGCGTCGCCGTTGTCGAACTCGCCCTGCACGACACCGCCCTCGCCGTCCACCGTCGGGGCGGAGAAGTGCAGCCGGTCCGCCCGCTTCGGGGCCTCCAGGCCCTTGGCGCGGATCTCCGGACGGGCGTCCTGCTTGATCAGGGTCGGCACCATGTCCTCGGCACCGGCGTCCACCGGCACCTCCTCGACCTGCTGCTCGACCTGGACCTCCAGGTTGAACAGGTAGCCGACGGACTCCTCCTTGATGCCGTCCATCATGGCCTTGAACATGTCGTAGCCCTCGCGCTGGTACTCCACCAGCGGGTCGCGCTGCGCCATCGCCCGCAGGCCGATGCCCTCCTGCAGGTAGTCCATCTCGTACAGGTGCTCACGCCACTTGCGGTCCAGCACCGACAGCACCACGCGCCGCTCCAGCTCGCGCATGATCTCCTCGCCGAGCTGCTTCTCCCGCGCGTCGTACTGCTCGTGGATGTCGTCCTTGGCCATCTCGCCGATGAACTCGGCGGTGATGCCCGCCCGGTCGCCGGCGGCCTCCTCCAGGTCGTCCACCGTCACCGTGATCGGGTAGAGCTGCTTGAAGGCGCTCCACAGCCGGTCCAGGTCCCAGTCCTCGGCGAAGCCCTCGGCCGTCTCGATCGCGATGTAGTCGTCGATCGTGTCGTCCATGAAGTGACGCACCTGCTCGTGCAGGTCCTCGCCCTCCAGGACGCGGCGGCGCTCGCCGTAGATGACCTCGCGCTGCCGGTTGAGCACCTCGTCGTACTTCAGGACGTTCTTGCGGATCTCGAAGTTCTGCTGCTCGACCTGCGACTGGGCGGAGGCGATGGCACGGGTGACCATCTTGTTCTCGATCGGCACGTCGTCCGGCACGTTCGCCATCGCCATGACGCGCTCCACCATCTGCGCCTTGAACAGGCGCATCAGGTCGTCACCGAGGGAGAGGTAGAAGCGGGACTCGCCCGGGTCGCCCTGACGGCCGGAGCGGCCGCGCAGCTGGTTGTCGATACGCCGCGACTCGTGGCGCTCGGTGCCCAGCACGTACAGCCCGCCGAGCTCCTTGACCTCCTCGAACTCGGCCTTGACCGCCGCCTCGGCGCGCTCCAGCGCCTCCGGCAGGGCCTGCGCCCACTCCTCGACGTGCTCCACCGGGTCCAGGCCGCGCTGGCGCAGCTCCGCCTCGGCGAGGTCGTCCGGGTTGCCGCCGAGCTTGATGTCCGTACCGCGGCCGGCCATGTTGGTGGCCACCGTGACGGCGCCCTTGCGGCCCGCCTGCGCGACGATCGACGCCTCACGCTCGTGCTGCTTGGCGTTGAGCACCTCGTGCGGCACACCGCGCTTGTTCAGCTGCTGCGACAGGTACTCGGACTTCTCCACCGAGGTCGTGCCGACCAGGACCGGCTGGCCCTTCTCGTGCTTCTCGACGATGTCCTCGACGACCGCCGCGAACTTCGCCTCCTCCGTGCGGTAGATCAGGTCCGCGCGGTCCTGACGGCTCACGGGGCGGTTCGTCGGGATCGGGACCACGCCGAGCTTGTAGATCTGGTGGAACTCGGCGGCCTCGGTCATCGCCGTACCGGTCATGCCGGAGAGCTTGTCGTAGAGGCGGAAGAAGTTCTGGAGGGTGATCGTGGCGAGCGTCTGGTTCTCGTCCTTGATCTCCACCCCCTCCTTCGCCTCGATCGCCTGGTGCATGCCCTCGTTGTAGCGGCGGCCGGCGAGGATACGGCCGGTGTGCTCGTCGACGATCATGACTTCGCCGTCCATGACGACGTAGTCCTTGTCCTTCTTGTAGAGCTCCTTGGCCTTGATGGCGTTGTTCAGGTAGCCCACCAGCGGGGTGTTCACCGACTCGTAGAGGTTGTCGATGCCCAGCCAGTCCTCGACCTTCGAGACGCCGACCTCGTGGATCGCGACGGTGCGCTTCTTCTCGTCGAAGTCGTAGTCGCCGGTCTCCGCCTTGCCCATGCCGCCGGCCTCGCCCGGCTTCAGGCGGGTCACCAGGCGCGCGAAGTCCGAGTACCACTTGGTGGCCTGGTCCGCCGGACCCGAGATGATCAGCGGGGTACGGGCCTCGTCGATGAGGATCGAGTCCACCTCGTCCACCACCGCGAAGTTGTGACCGCGTTGCACCAGTTCTTCCTTCGACCACGCCATGTTGTCGCGCAGGTAGTCGAAGCCGAACTCGTTGTTGGTGCCGTACGTGATGTCGCAGGCGTACTGCTCCCGGCGCTCCCCCGGGTTCATGTTCGCCAGGATGCAGCCGACCTTCAGGCCCAGGAAGCGGTGCACCCGGCCCATCCACTCCGAGTCGCGCTCGGCGAGGTAGTCGTTGGTGGTGATCAGGTGCACGCCCTTGCCGGACAGCGCGTTCAGATACGTCGGCAGCGTGCCGACCAGGGTCTTTCCTTCGCCGGTGCGCATCTCGGCGACGTAACCGAGGTGCAGGGCGGCGCCGCCCATCAGCTGGACGTCGTAGTGGCGCTGCCCCAGGACGCGCTTGGCGGCCTCGCGGACGGTGGCGAACGCCTCGGGAAGCAGGTCGTCCAGGCTCTCGCCATCGGCGTAACGCTGCTTGTACTCGTCCGTGAGGGCCCGCAGCTCGGCGTCCGTCAGGTTGACGAAGTCCTCTTCAATGGAATTGACCTGGTCCGCGATGCGGTGCAGCTTGCGCAGGATCTTGCCTTCGCCTGCACGCAGGATCTTGTTGAGGACGGACACGTAGGCTGGCTCCTTGCCGGTCGGGCCTGGCACGGGTTCTCGCGCTGGGCACAGCGGGTCACACCCCGCTGCAACGGCCATCGTAAGCGAGGACCCCAGCAGGCCGGGAGGTCCGTCGCCAAGCCGGGCGGTTCTCACCCGCGAACCGCCACCCCCAGGTGGCGACATCCGGTCGTGGCGGGGCACCCGTTCCTGGATACTCCCGCACATGGAGGCCGCATGGAACCGATAACCCTCACCACCGCGCACCTGCTGCTCCGCCCCTTCGGCCCGTCCGACGCCGACGCCGTCCACACCGCCTGCCAGGACCCCGAGATCCCGCGCTGGACCTCGGTACCGTCCCCCTACACCCGCCAGCACGCCGAGGACTTCGTCGGCCGCATCTGCCCCGATGGCTGGCGCGACGACCTGGTCTACAACTTCGCGGTGGTCACCCGCGACGAGGGACACCTCGTGGGAGCCATGGGACTGGTGAGACTGGAGCGCCTGCACACCGCGGAACGCCAGGCCGAGCTCGGCTACTGGACCGCCAAGGAGCACCGCGGCCGCGGCCTGACCGCCGAGGCCGCCGGGGCCGTCGTCCGCTGGGCCCTCCACGACCTGGGCGTCGAACGGCTCGAGTGGTACGCCGAGGCCGGCAACCACGGCTCCCGAGCGGTCGCCCTCAAGGCGGGCTTCCGCATGGAGGGCACCCTGCGCGCCCGGATCGTGCACCAGGGGACCCGGCGGGACGCCTGGAGCGGCTCACTGCTGCCCTCCGACATCGGCATGGACGGCGGAGCGGCGTACCTGCCTTACCCGGGCGAGTGACCCGGCGGGCCGGGAACCGGTTGCCGACCGGACCCGGCCCGCCGCACCGGGGACCGGCCGGGACCGGCCGGACCGGCTGTCGGACCCTGCTTCTACGCTGGGGCGCATGACCAAGCCCGCTCCGCTCTCCGCCGACGAAGCCCGCCGCACGGCACTGCGCGCCCAGGGGTTCCTCGGCGCCCCCGACCGCCGCGGCGGCGTGCGCGGCATACTGCGGCGGCTCGGCGCGGTGCAGCTCGACACGATCTCCGTCCTCGCCCGCTCCCACGAACTCATCCCTTACGCACGGCTCGGCGCGGTCGGCAGGACCGCGGTCGAGACGGCGTACTGGACCGAGAACCACGCCTTCGAGTACTGGTCGCACGCCGCGTGCATCCTGCCCGTCGAGGAATGGCCGCACTTCGCCTTCCGCCGCAGGGCCCGCCGCGCCCGCGGCCACCGCTGGCACGTGCTCCAGGACGCCGAACGCTCCATCGCCGCGGTGCTGGACCGGCTCAGGACCGACGGGCCGCTCACCTCCACCGAACTCGGCGGCGCCAAGAACGGCGGCCCCTGGTGGGACTGGTCCGAGACGAAGATCGCGGTGGAATGGCTGCTCGACACCGGTGACGTGGTCTGCACGCAGCGCCGCGGCTGGAAGCGCGTCTACGACCTCGCCGAACGCGCCGTCCCCGACGCCCTGTTCCACGACGACATCGACGACGACGAATGCCTGCGCCGCCTGGTCGCCCAGGCCGGCGCGGCCCTGGGCGTCGCCACCCGTGCCGACCTCGCCGACTACCACCGCGTCAAGGGCGAGCAGGTGGACGCCGTCATCGACGGCACCGGCCTGGTCCCGGTCGAGGTCGAGGGCTGGGGCAGACCCGCGTGGGCCGATCCCGCCGCCCTCGCCGAGCTCTCGCGCGGCGGGCGGCACCGGACCACCCTGCTCTCCCCCTTCGACTCCCTGATCTGGGACCGGCCGCGCACCGAGCGCATCTTCGGCTTCACGCACCGCCTGGAGGCGTACGTCCCCAAACCCCGGCGCATCCACGGCTACTTCGCGATGCCGCTGCTGGCCGGCGGCCGGCTCGTCGGACGTGCCGACCCGGCCCGCGAGGGCAGCACCCTGATCGCCCGTCAGGTCACCCTCGACTCCGCACGCGCCGTGCAACCCATGGCCGAGGCGCTGCGCGAGGCCGCGGAATGGGTCGGCTGCGACAGCGTGCGCGTCGAGCGGCTGGACGACCCCGCGCTGGCGACGGCGCTCCGGGCCGCGGTGGCGTGACACCGGACCCGGCCGGTCGGCCGACCGGGCACCGCTAGCGGATCTCCAGGATCTTCTCCCGCATCGCGTACACCACGGCCTCCATGCGCGAGTGCAGTTGGAGCTTCTCCAGGATGTTGCGCACATGGTTCTTCACGGTGTTCTCACTGATGAAGAGCTCCTTCGCGATGTCCCGGTTGTTCATCCCGGTCGCGACGAGCTTCAGCACCTCCAGCTCACGGTCGGTCAACCGCGGTGCCGGGACGAGCCGTCGCTCGTCCGTGCGCTGGATCATCGACTTGAACTCGGTGAGCAGCTTGGACGCCATCGACGGGCTGATCTGCGACTGCCCGTCGGCGACCGCGCGGATCGCGGTGGCGACCTCGTCCGTGGAGATCTCCTTGAGGAGATAGCCGGTGGCGCCGGCCTTGATCGCCTCGTAGAGGTCGGCCTCCTCGTCGCTCATCGTCAGCATGATGATCTTCGCGCTCGGCGCCACCTCCTTGATGGAGGTACAGGCCTCGATCCCGCCCCGCCTCGGCATCCGCACATCCATCAGCACGATGTCCGGGAGCAGGTCGGCGGCCTTCTCCGTCGCCTCCGCACCGTCCCCGGCCTCACCGATGACCTGGATGTCCTCCTCCTGCGCGAGCACGATCTCCAGTCCCCGCCGGAACAACGCGTGATCG
Source organism: Streptomyces sp. NPDC088733 (assembly GCF_044751185.1). NCBI lineage: Bacteria > Bacillati > Actinomycetota > Actinomycetes > Kitasatosporales > Streptomycetaceae > Streptomyces > Streptomyces sp. NPDC088733. The sequence continues at coordinate 15,023 of NZ_JBIVLH010000039.1, read as the reverse complement.
TCCACCACGAGAACCCTGATCGGCTCCTTGCGCGGCACACCGGCCGTGCCGTGCGCGCCGTTCGCGCCCGCGTCCTGCGCGGCCCCGTCACCGGGTTCCGCCGCACCGGACGGCGCGGGCTCGAAGCTGTCGGCCATCGGTTCCTCCCCCTCGGGCCGGCCGCCCGTGGTCGTTGCACGCTTCTGTGCACCTTCGTGCCAGGCCGATCGGGCAGTGCGGCCCGACAGTCGGCTGCCCGGCCATGATTCCATGCCGGGACACGGCAACGCCCCCGGACGGAGGTCGTTTCCCGCCCGGGGGCGCCGCCCGTTACCGTCACATCACCGGCGCAGCGCTCCTCCCGCACCGGACGGCGCCACCATGACGGAGGGGTCCGCCTTCAGGTGGATGACGCCGTAGTCGTAGCCGTGCCGCCGGTAGACGACACTCGGTTGTTCCGTGTCGGAGTCGATGAACAGATAGAAATCGTGCCCGATCAGTTCCATCTCGTAGAGCGCCTGATCGAGCGTCATCGGTGCTGCCGCGTGCGTCTTCTCGCGCACCACCAGCGGGCCTTCGCCCTGGACCTCCAGGGAACCCATCTTGGTGGTGGGCACGCCGGCGGCGGAGTCGTCCGCGGGCCGGGTGCCGTTGGACTCCTCGGCGGCCAGCACGGCCGTCGCCTCCGCCACGCTGAGGGGCGCACGGCTCCCGCCGCGGTGGTGCACCCTGCGTTTGTCGGCGGCCTTGCGCAGTCGCGCCTCGAGCTTGCTCACCGCGAGGTCGAGCGCCGCGTACGGATCCGTAGCGGCGGCCTCGGCCCGGATCACCGGTCCACGCGAGAGCAAGGTGATCTCCACCCGGTCGGAGCGGTCCGCCTGCCGGGGGTTGGGCTCCTTCGACACCTCGACCTCGAGGCTGATCACCTTGCCGTCGAGCTTCTGGATCTTGTCCAGCTTCTCGGTCACGTGCTTCCGGAACCGCTCGGGCACCTCGGTCTTGCGGCCCTTGACGACGATGTCCACGCAGAACTCCGTTCCCGGATCGCCCCGTTCGCACAGGACGAATCCCTTGCGCTGAGGCCGGCGGGTACCAGGTCCCGCCCGGCGTCGACGTTCGTAGCCACTCCGCACACCTCCGGAGGCCTCCGGGGCGGCGAAGCCGCAACTCTCACCTCCTCCTCCCCCGGGAGAAAGATCAACATCCACTGAACGGTGGGTGAACCACAACCCGCGGTCCGCGGAACGGCGGGCCACCTCCGGCGGCCGCGTCCCTCACAACCGAACATAGACCCGGAGTACCACGGTCGGCACCCCCAGCGGGGCGATACCTCCGTTCGGGTGAAACGGCGGTTGCACGACCTGCAACATCACCGGTGCCCGAGGGGTTCCGCTTACCGGCGCGCGGAGGCGACCACCCGCGCACGAGGGGCTGCGGACCCGCTTCCGGGCACCGGCGCGCGCCGTTTCCGGCACCCGTGGCCGTGCCGCACTCCGTGACGCGCCTTGCTCACGGACGGGCGGCCCCGCTACTCCGTTCGGCGGCGCAGCGGAGCCGGGCCGCCGATCACCGCGGCGGCAAGGACTCGGCCGCCGGCCGCCTCGACGGCCCGGGCGGCGGCCACCAGGGAGGCACCCGTGGTCATCAGGTCGTCCACGAGGACCGCCCCGGTGCGCCTGAGCAGTCCGGCGGCGCCCGGTACGGCCTCCAGGGCCCCGGAGAGGTTGGCGAGCCGGTCCGGTGCGGCGAGGCCCGCCTGGTCGGCGACGGGGCGGCGCTGCCGCAGGACCCTGGCGGCCCGCACGGGGAGCCCGTCCCGGCGGAGGTCCGCGGCGGCGGCCCGCGCCATGCGGCGGGTGGCGTCGTGGCCGCGGGCGGCGACGGCGCGGCGGGAGGAGGGGACGGGGACGAGGAGCAGCGGCCCAGTCTCGGGGGCCCCTCCCCCACCCCCTCCCCTCACCGCCGCGTAGACGGCGCCCGCCAGCGCCGCGCCCAGCGGCCGCGCCAGCCCGAGGGCGCCGCGCTCCTTGTGCGCGAGCAGCACGGCGCGCGGCTGGTCGGCGTAGACGGCCGCCGCCCACACCTCCGGGAGCCCGGCGGGCGGCGGGTCGGGCCATACGCGCCGCGCCCCCGGCTCGTACAGCGTCGCCCCGCACTCCTCGCACAGTCCGGTGCGCGGCGCGCCGCACCCCGCGCACTCCCCCGGCAGCACCAGACCCGCGATTTCGCGCCACCATTCCCGTAGGCCTCGCATGACTCAACGATGCCGGGTGGGGGAGACATCCGCCAGGGTCGTCCACAGGGCTGTGGATAACTCCTGTGGGTAAAGCTTCGCGGGAGGCCGAGCACGACAGAAAAGACCCGCTTTGTCACGTTTCTACGGTGCCTCGCCTGTGTGTTGTCCACGCAACCGACGCCCGGCCGCCGCTCAGCCCGGATAGACCGGCGCGGTGCCCTTGGGGGTGACTTCCTTCCAGTTCGCGTCCGGGGGCAGCCGGAAGATGCCGCCGTCCAGTTCCGCGAGCAGCGGCTTGTCCTGGTTCTCGGAGGCGGCCACCGACTTGACGCCGCTGATGCCGGGCAGGCTCGGGGTGAAGGACGCCGAGCCGTCCGCGTTGATGTACTGGATCTGGGGGACGCCCCCGGTCTCCCGGCCCACCACCACGAGGCGGCTCACCCCCGCCCAGGAGGCCGCTATGACGTCCTCCAGCTGCGGGGTCACGCGGCGCAGGTCGGCGACGGCGATCTGCGGGTCGTCGGAGGGCCCGGTGCGTTCGATGCGGCCGAGCCGCAGCGTGGTGTGCTTGCCCTCGCTCACCAGCAGGGCGATGCGGACACCGTCGGCGGCCACCCGCAGCGACTCGATCCGGCCGTCGCCGAGCTCCGGCACCGCGACGTCGACGGGTGTGCCGGCACCGTCGCGGAACATGAGCAGCCGGGGCCGGTTGGGGTCGCGGTCGGCGACCCACAGGCCGCCGTAGCCGTCCCAGCTGGGCGCGCTGAGCCGGTTCTTCCGGTCGGCGGCCTCACTCTGCGCGACGACCGGCCCGAGCTCCCCGCCCGCGTTCAGCGAGGAGACGTAGAGGTCGGCGCCGTCGTCGGTGACCCCGGCCGCGGACTGCTCGTCGCGGCGCACCGCGACGGTGCCCAGCTTGAGCGGCCCCGACCCGAAGGGCCCGGGCACCGTGATGGGCTGGGTGCCCTCGCCGCTGAGGCTGACGAGGTGGTGCTCGGCGTCGATGAAGTACTGCTCGTTGCCCTGACCGGCCAGCCCCTCCGGTGCGTAGGCACTGGCGGCCTGCTCCCGCGACAGGGAGCAGGCGACGCGGCCGGCCGGGCCCTGCACCTCCACGGACGGCAGGGGGCTGGAGGACATGCCCTGCACGGTCTGGATGAGCTGGGCGGCCATCCGCTCGCAGCGAGGGCCGTCGCCGGGCGCGCGGTTGAGCCGGACGGTGAGGCGCTGGGTGTCGTCCAGGGAGACCTTGGTGGCGCGGATGCCGCTGGAGAAGGCCGATTCGACGACGGGCTGGAGCCAGTCGGTCGGTCCGGTCAGCAGCGCGTCGACGGTCGCGGCCAGCGGGTTGATGCGCTTGCGCAGGTACAGGGGGTCGGCGACCAGGGAATCGCGATGCCCGGTGAGGGCGTCCGCGCCCAGGGAGGCGAAGTAGTACGTGTCCACCGAGCGGTAGAAGCGGGTGAAGTCGGCCTCGCTCAGCACGAGCCCGTCGGCGACGCCGGCGATGCGCCATTCGCCGTTCTCCTTGGTCAGCCGGATCCCGGTGCTGAAGGTGCCCTCGTCCGCGCGGTACGCGTGCCTGGCGTCGACCGCGGCGACCTTCTCACCGGTGAGGCTGATTTGGGTGCCGTCGTCGCCCTTGCCGTCACCCGTGGCGTCCGGCTCCTGCACCTGGGTGGGGCCGTCGGCGAGGATGGTGATCCCGGAGTCCGGCTTCCACAGCTGGGCCTGCTCCTTGGTCATGTAGAGCTTGGCGGTGTCGTACTTCGCCTCGTCGCTGGTGGTCGCCTCCAGGAAACCGCTGACGATCTCCCGCGGCGTCTCGCCCTTCTGCGGTTTCACGCCGTAGACGCGTACCTGGGGGTCGGTGTCCGCGTGCTGCTCGCCGCCGACGCGGTGCACCTCGCCGCTGTCGGGCATGGAGGCGCAGCCCGTGAGCAGGACGAGGAGACAGCCCAGGAGCATGCCCGCCTTGACCGGCCGCGGTCGGCCGCCCCCCATCGCGCGCATCAGCTCTCGTCCTCCCGCGCCTGGTCCGTGGTGGTGGTGTGGGTGGCCGTGCCGCTGCCGGCCCGGTGGCCGACGACGCGGGCGCCGTTGCCGGGCAGTGCGGCGGGGTCCGCGGCTGGGGGCCGGGGAGCGCTGAGCGGCATGTTGGGGATGGCGGGCGCGGCGAACCGCGACACCGGCACCCCGTGCAGGGCCGGGGTGTGCGCCGGGACGGCCGCGCCTTCGAGGGCCGCGCCGAGCGCGATGGCGCCGGCGGGCATGGCGCGGGGGCCGGCGTTCAGCTCGCGGTTGCGGCGCGAGTCCTCGGGTTCCAGGGCGATCGGGGAGCCGCGCAGGCTGTCGGCGCCGGTGCGGGGCAGGGTCAGCCGGAACTGCGAGCCGCCGCCCGGTTCGCCCCAGGCCTGCAGCCAGCCGCCGTGCAGCCGGGCGTCCTCGAGCGCGATGGACAGGCCGAGGCCGGTGCCGCCGGTGGTGCGGGCGCGCGCGGGGTCGGCGCGCCAGAAGCGGTTGAAGACGCGGGTGGCCTCGCCGGGCTTGAGGCCGACGCCGTAGTCGCGGACGGCCACGGCGACGGCCCCGCCGGCCGAGGCCATGCGGACGTGGACGTCGCGGCCCTCGCCGTGCTCGACGGCGTTGACGACGAGGTTGCGCAGGACCCGCTCGACGCGCCGGGCGTCGGCCTCGACGGTCACGGGCTGCTCGTCGCCGTGGACGATGATGCGGCTGCCCTTGCGCTCCGCCAGCGGCTCGGCGCCGTCGACGACCCGGCGCACGACGTCGCGCAGGTCTATCGGCTCGGCCTCCAGGGCCGCGGCACCGGCGTCGAACCGGCTGATCTCCAGCAGGTCGGAGAGCATCGACTCGAACCGGTCCAGTTGGTTCTGGAGCAGTTCGGCGGAGCGGGACGTCGCCGGGTCGAAGTCCTCGCGGGCCTCGTGGATAACGTCGGCGGCCATGCGGACCGTGGTCAGCGGGGTGCGCAGTTCGTGGGAGACGTCGGAGACGAACCGGCGCTGCATCCGGGACAGGTCCTCCAGCTGCTGGATCTTGACCTGGAGGGTCTGGGCCATCTTGTTGAAGGACTCGCCGAGCCGGGCGATGTCGTCCTCGCCGGTGACCTTCATGCGTTCCTGCAGGTGTCCGGCGGCCAGCCGTTCGGAGATCTGGGCGGCCATGCGGACGGGGGTGACGACCTGCCGCACGACGAGCCAGGCGATGGCGCCGAGCAGCACGACGACGAAGATGCCGGCGGTGGCGAGGGTGCCCTTGACCAGGCCGAGGGTCTTCTCCTCCTGGTCGAAGGGGAAGAGGTAGTACAGCTGGTAGGGCTTGCCGTTGGGGTCGTTGAGGCGCTGTCCGACGATGAGGGCGGGTTCCCCCTGGGGGACGCTGTCGCTCTTCATCGAGGTGTAGCGCTCGTAGACCTCCAGCGTGCCGTCGAGGGACTGCCGCAGGTCGGCCGGCACGCTCTCCTCGGGCCACACCCCGCCGGAGCCGCGGGGACCGTGGGTGCCGGGGCTGTCGGCCTGGGTGCTGTACGTCATCTGCTGCTCGGCGTTGGAGCTGAGGGCGACGACGGAGTAGACGCCCTGGCCGCCGCTGGCGAGCTGTTCGACGAGGTTGTTGAGCCAGGTCGCGGTGTCGGTCTGGCTGCGCGCGTCGGTGCCGGAGTCGCCGCTGTCGGTGACGTTGCGGGCCTTCTCCTTGGCCACGGCGAAGCCGCCGACGGCCTGGCTCTGCGCGGTCTGCCGCTTGGCGTCGAGCAGTCCGTTCTTGACCTGGCCGATCACGACCACGCCGAGGAGCAGCACGACGCCCAGCGACATCAGCAGTGTGGTGGCGACGACGCGCAGCTGGATGTTGCGCCGCCACAGCCGGGTGGCGGGCTGGAGGGGCCGCCTGGCCCAGCGGACGCACGAGCGGAGCACCGGCAGCAGGCCCGTGAGGGGGTCCGCGTGCCGGCTCTCCTGCCGCTCACGCTCGTACGGGGTCCCCATGTCAGCCCGGTCCGGCCTTGTAGCCGACGCCGCGGACGGTCACCACGATCTCGGGGCGCTCGGGGTCGCGTTCGACCTTGGAGCGCAGCCGTTGGACGTGGACGTTGACCAGGCGGGTGTCGGCCGCGTGCCGGTAGCCCCAGACCTGCTCGAGGAGCACCTCGCGGGTGAAGACCTGCCACGGTTTGCGGGCGAGCGCGACCAGCAGGTCGAACTCGAGCGGGGTCAGCGCGATGGGCTGCCCGTCCCGCTTGACCGAGTGGCCGGCGACGTCGATGACGAGGTCGCCGATGGTGAGCTGCTCGGGTGTCGGCTCCTCCGCCCTGCGCAGCCGGGCCCGCACGCGGGCCACCAGCTCCTTGGGCTTGAAGGGCTTGATCACGTAGTCGTCGGCGCCGGACTCCAGGCCCACCACCACGTCGACCGTGTCGCTCTTCGCGGTGAGCATGACGATGGGTACCCCGGACTCGGCCCGGATCTGGCGGCACACGTCGATGCCGTCCCGTCCGGGGAGCATGAGGTCGAGGAGGACCAGATCCGGTTTGGTCTCACGGAAAGCGGCGAGGGCCTTGTCACCGTCGGCCACGAACGACGGCTCAAAACCCTCGCCGCGCAGCACGATGCCAAGCATCTCCGCCAGTGCGGTGTCGTCGTCGACGACCAGGACGCGTCCCTTCATAGCGACCATCATCCCATTTTCGCATCGATAGCTTTGACCATGGTGTTCGTCGTCACCCCGCCGTGCTCTCCGTCGACTGGCATCTGCCGTTGACCTGGGATGTTCGGAGCCGTGGCGTCACTCACGCATACGGTCTCCGGACACCTGGTTCCGGACAGTGAACACCCTGCCAGGTCCATGGCGAGCTGCGCGACGGGTCGTAGGGCCTTGTTCTCCGACGAAGGTCACTTCGCGACGGTTCCGGCAGGCCGGAGGGGCGGCCCGGCCGGGTCGGGTCGGGTCGGGTCGGGTCACAGGCTCTGGCCGCCGGAGATCTCGATGCGCTGGGCGGTGACCCACCGGTTCGCGTCCGAGAGCAGCGCGGCGAGCGCCGCGCCGATGTCGTCGGGCTCGCCCGTGCGGCCGAGGGCGACCTGAGAGCTGATCCGGGTCCGCACGTGCTCGTTGTGGATCATGCCACCGCCGCCGAAGTCGGTCGCCGTCGCGCCGGGGGCGATGGCGTTGACGCGGATACCGCGGGCGCCGAGCTCCTTGGCCTGGTAGCGGGTGAGGACCTCGACCGCGCCCTTGACGGCGCCGTAAGCGGCGTGGCCGGGGGCGGTGATGCGCGTCAGGCCGGTGGAGACGTTGACGACGGCGCCGCCGTCGGCGAGCTGCGGCAGCAGGGACTGGGTGAGGAAGAAGGCGCCCTTGAGGTGGACGGAGACCATGTCGTCGAAGTCCTTCTCGGTGGTCTCCGCGAAGGACGCCGTCAGGTCGTGACCGGCATTGTTGACCAGGTAGTCGAAGGTGGTCCTGTCCCAGCGGGACTTCAGCTCGCCGGCCAGTTGCGCGGCGAAGCCGGCGAAGGAGCTCACGGCGCCGGTGTCCAGCCGCAGGGCGACCGCGGTCCGGCCCAGAGCCTCGACGGCCGCCACGACGTCCTCCGCCTCGGCCCGGTTGTTCCGGTACGTGATCACGACGTCCACCCCGTCCGCGGCCAGCCGCAGGGCGCCGGCGCGGCCCAGGCCTCGGTTGGCCCCGGTGATGAGGGCGATCTTCCGGTCGGTGCTCACAGCGACTCCTTCGCGGGTGCTCGACGGTGGGGATCGCTCCGGTTGGTCGGCGACCTCACCCACTCCAGTGGAGGCGGCGGAGCCCGGCGCAGCCAGTGCATCCGTCTTCCACGGACTGCCGGTACCAGGAAGCGCCGGGAGCCCGGCCGCGAGGAGGGCATGCCACGGCCCCTGGCCCGCATCACAGCGCGGGCCAGAGGGCCGTCGCCGTGCCTCAGCCAGGGATCACCCCGGTGCCGGATCGCGAACCCGGGACACGGGGAGCGCACAGTGCCGCCAGCGCATCCGCCGTGACCGGCGAGACCACGCCGGTCTCCGTCACTATCGCCGTGATCAGGCTCGGCGGCGTGATGTCGAACGCGGGGTTGTACGCCTGGGTGCCGAGCGGAGCCACGGCGCGCCCTGACACGTCCGTGACCTCGTGACCGGAACGCTGCTCGATCTCCACGGCCGCCCCGTCCGGTGTGTCCAGGTCGACGGTGGTGGTCGGGGCCACCACGACGAAGGGCACGTTGTGGTAGCGGGCGAGGACGGCGAGCGGGTAGCTGCCGACCTTGTTGGCGACGGAGCCGTCGGCGGCGATGCGGTCGGCGCCCACGAGGACGGCGTGCACCTCCCCGGCGGCGAAGAGCGAACCGGCGGCGCTGTCGGTGAGCAGCGTGTACGCCATGCCGGTGCGGGCGGCCTCGTAGGCGGTGAGCCGGGCGCCCTGGAGCAGCGGCCGGGTCTCGTCGACCCACAGCCGGCGCAGCTGGCCGCGCCGGTGGGCGGCGAGGGCGACGGCGAAGGCGGTGCCCTCGCCGCCGGAGACGAGCGCACCGGTGTTGCAGTGCGTCAGGATCTGGTAGCCGCCGCCGGGCAGGAGCTCGGAGAGCAGATGGAGGCCGTTGCTGCCCATGGCGGTGCTGGCCGCGGCGTCCTCGGCGTGGAGACTGCGGGCCTCGGCGAGGGCGGCGGCCGCCGCGCGGTCGGGGTCGCCCTGGGCGTCCCCGCTCAGCGCGGCGCGGTAGGCGGCCACGGCGCGCTTGACGCCGTAGGCCAGGTTGACGGCGGTGGGCCGGGCATGCGCGAGGGATTCGGCGGCCTCGTCGACGTCGTAGCCGCGCACGGCGGCGAGCGCCACACCGTAGGCGCCCGCGACACCGAGCACCGGCGCCCCGCGCACGACGAGGGTGCGGATCGCCTCGACGAGTGCGGGCACATCGGTGCAGACCAGTTCCACTTCCTCCGCGGGAAGACGGGTCTGGTCGAGCAGGACGAGGACGGGCCCTTCCGGCGGCTCCTCCCAGCGGAGCGTCGGGAGCGGTTCGTCGGGGTTCCCCTTGGTTTCGTTGGCCAGAGATACCACGTACTGATCACCCATCTGCCCAGTCTGCCGTGAACGGCAGCACGTTTTGAACGGTTGCGGCGTACCGCATCCCCGGGTACAAGCCCACTTACCCCATGGCACGATTGCCACCGTCCCGGCGTTGAACGATCGGGTAGCGCAGTAACGAAGGAGCGATGATGAACGACTCTCCGGGCTGGGCCTCGCCCGGATCCTCCCCCTCCGACGAGCCGGGCCACCCGAACGGGCCCGACACGCCGCAGGATTCTGCGCCCCCGAACTGGACTCAGCAGCAGCCTCCGGCCGGCCAGTGGCAGGCCTCCGGAAGCGGAGGATGGGGCAGCCCGCCCCCGCCGCCCGCGTGGGGCGGCACCGGACAGCGCGGCTGGCAGCAGCCGCAGTGGGGTCTTCCGCCCTCCCCCAAGCCCGGCGTCATCCCGCTGCGGCCGCTGGGAGTGGGCGAGATCCTGGACGGGGCGGTCTCCACCATGCGCGCGCACTGGCGGACGGTCCTGGGCATCGCCCTGGTGGTCTCCCTGGTCACCCAGGGCGCCTCGGTGCTCCTGCAGGGGCTGGCGCTCAGCGACAACAGCAGCATCAACGCCCTGGAGAACAACCCCGAGCCCAGCCTCAGCGATGTCGCGGACGCCGTCGGCGGCAGCCTCGCGGGCGCCGGGGTCACCATGGTCATCACGCTGCTCGGCGTGGTGATCGCCACCGCGATGCTCACCATGGTGATCAGCAGGGCCGTGCTGGGCCGGCAGGTCACCACGGGCGAGGCCTGGTCCGACGCCCGGCCCCAGTTGGGCCGGCTGCTCGGTCTGACCCTCCTGATCGCCCTCATAGGGGTGGGCATCGTGGCCGTCGGCATCGGCCCCGGGGTGGCACTGGCCGTCGGCGGCTCCGTCGGTGCCGGGCTCAGTCTCGCGTTGTTCGGTGGTCTGGCGGCTTTCGTCGTCGTCGTGTGGCTGATGATCCGGTTCAGCCTCGCCTCTCCCGCGCTGATGCTGGAGAAGCAGGGCGTGGTCAAGTCGATGGCGCGGTCGTCCAAGTTGGTGCGCGGCTCGTGGTGGCGCGTGCTGGGTATCCAGTTGCTCTCCTCGCTGCTCGTCTACCTCATCACCTCGATCATCCAGATCCCCTTCCTGATCGTGGGCCTGGCGATCAGCGGCGACGGCCTGTCCGCCTTCACCTCGCCCAACTCCGGCGGGCTCGGCTGGTCCTACCTGATCGTCGTCGGCATCGGCGCCGTCATCGGATCCACCATCACCTTCCCCATCAGTGCGGGCGTGACCGCCCTGCTCTACATGGACCAGCGCATCCGCCGCGAGGCCCTGGACATCGACCTCGCCCGCGCCGCCGGCGTCAGCGGGTACGGGGAGCCGACGGGCGCACCCGGCGCGAGTCCGGCCACCGGGGCCTGACGCCGGTGTCGGGGGGCGTACCGGTCACGATCCCGCGCGTCCCGGCGCGCGAGGCGGCCGAGGACGAACTGTCCAAGGCCGTCTACCACCAGAACGATCCCGGCCTCCTCCAGCGCGCCATCGCGTGGCTGTGGCGGAAGTTCGCCGACCTGATGGACAGTGCCTCCGGGGCCGCCCCCGGAGGCGCTGTCGGCCTGGTGACGGTGATCGTGCTCGTCGTTGTACTGGTCGTCGCCCTGCGCCTGCGGCTCGGCAAGCTGCGGGCTCAGCCCACCGTGGCCGGCGGCCTGTTCGCCGAGACGCCGCGCACCGCCGCGGAACACCGGGCGGCGGCCGAGGAGCATGCCCGCAACGGCGCCTGGACCGAGGCCGTCCAGGAGCGGATGCGGGCGATCGTGCGCTCCTTGGAGGAACGCGCCGTGATCGACCCACGTCCCGGCCGCACCGCCGACGAGGCCGTGGCCGACGCCGGCCGCCACCTCCCCGACCACGCCGCGGCGCTCCGCGACGCCGCCCGCACCTTCGACGACGTCACCTACGGCAACCGCCCCGGCAGTCCCGAGGCCTATGCGGCCCTGCGCGACCTGGACACCCAAGTGGAGCGCGCCAAGCCCCGATTCGCCGCAACGGCCGCTGGACCGTCCGGGGGCGCCCGCCCGTGACCACGGCCCAGGCCACGACACCGGCCCCTGCCTCAACCTCCGCGTCCCCCACGGCACATCAGCTCTGGAGCCGCTGGCGTGCCGTACTGGCGGCGGGCCTCGCCCTCGTCCTGTTCGGCGTCGCCTACGCCGTCCTGCAGTCCGGTGAGAACCACCATGCCCTGGACCCCCGTTCTCCCGACCCGGCGGGAAGCCGGGCCCTGGCACAACTCCTCGGCCACCGCGGTGTGACGACCACGGTCGTCACCACCACCGACGACGCCGCTTCCTCCGCCGGCCCCGACACCACCCTTCTCGTCACCGTCCCCGATCTCTTGACGGATCGTCAGCAGTCGCGTCTACGCAAAGCCATGACGCAGTCCGGCGGTGGTCGGACCGTGCTGCTGGACCCGAGCGACGCGTCCGTCGGCGTGCTGGCCCCTGGGGTCCACTACGCCGGACCGGCCTCCGTCCGGACCCGGCGGGCCGGATGCGACCTGCCCGCGGCGGTCCGCGCGGGCGACGCCGATCTCGGCGGCACCGCCTACACGACCACCGCCGAGGGGGCCGACCGGTGCTACCGAACCGCCGCCGGCAACCCCACCCTGCTGCGTCTCCCAGCAGCGGACGGCGGTGACATCGTGGTCCTCGGCACCCACACACTCCTGCAGAACGAGAACCTCCGCGACCAGGGAAACGCCTCCCTCGCCCTTCAGGTCCTCGGCGCACACCCGCACCTCGTCTGGTACCTCCCCTCTCTCGATGACGCGGCCGCGTTCGACGGCGGCCGGCAGAGCTTCCTCGACCTCATCCCCGACGGCTGGAGCTGGGCCTTCCTCCAACTCCTCGTCGCCGCCGCATTCGCCGCACTCTGGCGGGCGCGCCGACTGGGCCCGATCGTCGCCGAACGGCTGCCCGCGACCGTGCGCGCCGCGGAGGCCACCGAAGGACGGGCCCGCCTCTACCGCCGGGGCAACGCCCGCGCTCGCGCCGCCGAAGCACTGCGGACCGCGACCCGGGACCGGCTGGCCCCCCTTCTCGGCATCCCTCCATCCCAGGCCCACGACCCGGGCGTCCTCGCCTCCGCCGTCGCCGCACGCCTTGACGATCCCGCGGCACAACCGCATGTCACGCTGCACGGCCCTCCCCCGGCCGACGACGCCGCCCTGCTGCGCCTCGCCGACGACCTCGACGCACTCGAACGCCGCATCCTGCGCAACGAGAGGAAAGCAACCCCGTGAGCGCCGCTCCCACCGCCGACAGTGCCCGCGCCTCCCTGGAGGCACTGCGCACCGAAATCGCCAAGGCCGTCGTCGGCCAGGACCCGGCAGTCACAGGCCTGGTGGTGGCCCTCCTCTGCCGAGGGCACGTCCTGCTCGAAGGCGTGCCCGGTGTCGCCAAGACACTGCTGGTGCGCGCCCTGGCAGCGTCGCTCCGACTGGAGACCAAGCGCGTCCAGTTCACGCCCGACCTGATGCCCGGCGACATCACCGGATCCCTCATCTACGACGCCCGCACCGCCGAGTTCTCCTTCCAGGCCGGTCCCGTCTTCACCAACCTCCTTCTCGCCGACGAAATCAACCGCACACCTCCCAAGACCCAGGCCTCACTCCTGGAGGCAATGGAGGAGCGCCAGGTCACCGTCGACGGCCTCCCTCGCCCGCTGCCGGAACCGTTCCTGGTCGCGGCGACGCAGAACCCGGTCGAGTACGAGGGCACCTATCCCCTCCCGGAGGCCCAGCTGGACCGCTTCCTGCTCAAGCTGGTGCTGCCCCTGCCCTCCCGCGAGACCGAGATCGACGTCCTCACCCGGCACGCCGACGGCTTCAACCCCCGCGACCTGGACTCCGCCGGCATCCGCCCCGTCGCCGGTCCCGCCGACCTCGACGCCGCACGTGCTGCGGTCGCCAAGACGTCGGTCTCCCCCGACATCACCGCCTACATCGTCGATATCTGCCGTGCCACCCGTGACTCCCCCTCACTCGCTCTCGGTGTCTCCCCTCGCGGAGCCACCGCCCTCCTTGCCACCGCCAGGGCCTGGGCCTGGCTGACCGGACGCGACTACGTCACGCCCGACGACGTGAAGGCCTTGGCTCTGCCCACACTCCGGCACCGGATCCAGTTGCGGCCCGAAGCCGAGATGGAAGGCACGACCGCCGACTCGGTCATCACCTCGGTCCTCGCCCACGTCCCCGTGCCCCGCTGAGACGACGGGCCGACCGATGTCACTGACCGGACGAACCGCCCTCCTCGCCGCGATCGGCGCCCTCGTCGTCGGGCTGCTCCTCCCTGACTGGAACGGCATCCTGATCGTCGAAGGCGTCCTTCTTCTCGGAATTCTGTGCGACCTCGCCCTCGCCGCGCCAGTACGAAAGCTCCATTTCACCCGAACCGGTGATACATCAGTTCGACTCGGCGAGAGTGCGGAGGTCACGCTCACCGTGACGAACCCGAGTCGCCGAGCTCTTCGTGCCGCCCTGCGCGACGCCTGGCCGCCCAGCAGCTGGCACCCCGGCACCGAGGTCACGTCCTCACGCCACAGGCTGTCCGTCCCGGCAGGCGAGCGCCGCCGCCTCAGCACCGTCCTCCGGCCCACCCGCCGCGGTGACCGCCGGGCGGAGCGTGTCACCGTCCGCTCCTTCGGCCCCCTCGGCCTGGCCGCCCGCCAGGGGTCGCACCGGGTGCCCTGGACCGTTCGCGTGCTGCCGCCCTTCCACAGCCGCAAGCACCTCCCCTCCCGCCTCGCGCGTCTGCGGGAACTCGACGGCCGTACCTCCGTCCTCATCCGCGGACAGGGAACCGAGTTCGACTCGCTGCGCGAGTACATCCCCGGCGACGACACCCGCTCCATCGACTGGCGGGCCACCGCCCGCCGCTCCGCCGTCGCCGTCCGGACCTGGCGCCCCGAACGCGACCGGCACATCCTCGTCGTCCTGGACACCGGACGCACCTCGGCGGGACGCGTGGGCGACGCACCACGCCTGGACGCCGCCATGGACGCGGCTCTGCTCCTCACGGTGCTCGCCGCCCGCGCAGGCGACCGTGTGGACCTCCTCGCCTACGACCGCCGGGTACGGGCCGCGGTGCAGGGCCGCTCCGCCCGCGACATGCTTCCCGCCTTCGTCGACGCCATGACCCCGCTGGACGCCGAACTCGTCGAAACCGATGCACGAGGGCTGGTCGCGACGGTCCTCCAACGGGCCTCCCACCGCTCTTTGGTGGTACTGCTCACGGGCCTGGACGCCGCTCCCATGGAAGAAGGCCTCCTGCCGGTCCTCCCCCAGCTCACGCACCGCCACGAGGTCCTCGTCGCCTCCGTCGCCGATCCTCGCCTCGAAGACATGGCCACGGGCCGCAGCAGCATCGACGCGGTCTACGCGGCCGCCGCGGCAGAACAAGCCCGCGCAGAACGGCGTCGGGTCGCCGAGCGCCTTTCCCGCCACGGCATCACCGTCGTCGACGCCCCGCCGGCCGATATCGCCCCCGCCCTGGCAGACGCCTACCTCGCACTCAAGGCCGCCGGCCGCCTGTAAAGGCGGTTGCCATCACAACGCAAAAAAGCCTCAACCCCCGAGCGTGAGCTCGGGGGTTGAGGCTGAAGAATTGTTCGGCGGCGTCCTACTCTCCCACAGGGTCCCCCCTGCAGTACCATCGGCGCTGAAAGGCTTAGCT